>CAYWTY010000037.1:0-15643 GCA_964461335.1 uncultured Oscillospiraceae bacterium | reverse complement strand
CCCATGACAGCTTTCCTTGCACAGATGTGTAACCTATGTTTGACGCCGCTACATTTTCGGTTTCTTGCTCAGGTTAAAAGTCTTGACAGTCTACTTAGAGTTCCTTATACTTATACAGGCGAAGCTTTACCTATAAGCATAAAGCTTCCAAGGCAATTTATGCTTTTATGCAGGCCGAAAATATGTGCCTGCTTAATACTACACTATTGAGGTGCTAAAAAATGCTAAGAACTTACCAGCCAAAAAAGAGGCAGCGCAGCAAGGAACATGGCTTCCGCAAGCGCATGAAGAATAACGCAGGCCGCAATGTCCTAAAGCGCAGGCGCCTTAAGGGGCGTAAACGCTTAAGCGCGTAATAGACGCGCTTTAATGCGTTGTGGCGGGCGCAAATTTTGCCCGCCTGTTCTTTTTTAATTGCAAACTTAAAGCGCGCCAAACTTTGAAAGGCAAGGCCTTGAAACGCTGCTATTCGCTTAAAAAAAACCGTGACTTTCAGTTTACCTACCGCGCTGGCAAAGCCGTAAGCTGCAAGCTCTTTACGTTAGTTTATGTAAGGGACCGCCGAAAGCCCAGGAAAAAGCGTAAAGAGGCAGAGCAGCTTCTGTTTACAGGGGTTCGAGCAGGGTTTTCAGTGAGCAAAAAAGTGGGCAACAGCGTTTGCCGCAACCGCGTAAAGCGCAGGCTGCGTGAGGCGTTTAGCAAATACCTTCCGCTTATACGGCCCGGCCATAATTTGATATTTATTGCGCGGCAGGCAGTGCTTTATGAACCTTTCCCATTGCTGTGCGCTGCGGTTTTACGGCTTTTGGAAAAAGCGGGGCTTTTAAAAGAGGAGTGCACTAAATGAAACCTGCGCTTCTTTGGGCAATTCGCATGTATAAAAGGCATATCTCGCCCATTCTGCCGAAATATCGCTGCAAGTACCTGCCAACATGCTCAGAATATGCACAAGAAGCAATAATTAAGCACGGCAGCCTATATGGGCTTGTGCTTGCGCTTTGGCGCATTCTTCGGTGCAACCCGTTTTCCAAGGGCGGCTATGACCCTGTGCCATAGGCTGCTATACACTTATTGAATTTACATCGACTAAGGAGGACGCACTCTTGCAAGGCGATTTCTTTTTAACAACATGGGTGCTCTTGGGCATGCGCTGGCTCTACGAAAACGTGACTGCGGCAAATGTAGTGCTTACTATAATAATAAGCACATTCTTAATCCGCGGGCTGACTGTGTTTGGCGATATTCAGTCACGCAAATCCAGCATAAAAATGCAGGCTGTTCAGCCTGAAATAGAAAAGCTCAAGAAGAAATTCAAAGACGACCCGCAGAAGCTCCAGCAGGCGCAGTCAAAGCTCATGCGCGACCGCGGGGTCAGCATGTGGGGGGGCTGCCTTCCTATGCTGCTTATGATGCCGCTTATGTTCTGCTTTATAGCCGCGTTTCGCTTTTGGGGCTATGAGCAAATGGTAAAAGTGCTTATGGAGCTTAACGAAACAGGTAAATCCGAACTTTTCGAGTCGTTTAAGTTCCTATGGGTGAACAACATTTGGCAGCCGGATAGCGGCCTGCAGCCAGTAGTTATGAAGGCTGAGGCATTTCTTGCAACCCCCAAGCTTTCTAACCTAATTTACTTCAAAGAAAACCCGGCTGTGCTTAGCGCATTCGAAAAGCTTGGCTTAATAATTACGGATGTTAAAAACATCCCGCAAAGCGCAATAGATACATACAACAAACTTGTTGCGCCAATACTTGCCCAATACGAGGGCTATACAAACGGCTGGTTTATTCTGCCTCTGCTTGCAGGCGTAACTACATATCTTTCAAGCTGGGTTATGCAAAAGAACCAGCCAAAGAGTGCAGACCCAGCAGCAGGCGGTAATATGGGCAAGACCATGCTCTATGTTATGCCGGTTATGTCAGTTGTCTTTTGCCTTACTGCAAACTCCGCATTTGCAGTTTATTGGACAATAAGCAATATTATTTCGCTAGGCGTTAACCTGCTTCTAAACCGCAAGTTCAAAAAAGAAGCTGAACTTGGGGGTGAAGCTCTGTGAGAAGCCAAGAGTTTACCGGCAGTTCAATTGATGAGGCAGTCTTCCACGGGCTTATGGAAATGGGACTTTCAATAGATGAAGTACGCATTGAGGTGCTCCAGGGCGAAACTAAAGGGCTTTTTGGCTTTGGCGCAAAGCTTGCGCGCGTGCGCTTGACTCAGCGCGGCGACGAGGAGCTTGCCCCAATAAAGGTAGAGCAAAAAGCGCCTGCAACCGAGCCTAAAAGACCAGCCCCCTATCATAAGAGCGAGCAGCCAATAGAAAAGAGCAGGCCGAGTTTTGATGAGCCGGAAAGCTATGCATATAACGAAGCCTTAGCAAAAGAACACCCTGGAGGCGTCTTCCTTGAGGGGCTTTTAAAGGCAATGGGCATTGATGCAACTTTAAAGGCAGCAGCAGTTGAAGACGGTATCCGCATTTATATTGAAAGCAGCACAAAGGGGCTTTTAATTGGCAGGCGTGGCGAAACGCTTGATGCAATGCAATACCTAACATCCCTTATAGTAAACCGAAACCGCAAGCAGGAAAAGTTCTTCCGTGTTACGCTCGATACAGAGGGTTACAGGAGCAAGCGCGAGCAAACGCTTATGCGCCTTGCCTCAAGGCAGGCAGCAAAAGCAAGGGCAACAGGTTCGCCTGTACACCTTGAGCCAATGAACCCATATGAGCGCAGGGTGCTCCACGCCTCACTTCAAAACAACCCCTATGTAAAGACGCACAGCGAAGGCGAGGAACCAAACAGACGCGTAGTAATAACACCAAAGTAGAGTACGCCCCCCCCACAGGGGGCTTTCTTTTTTTGCCCTTTTCACATTATAATAAGCGTGAAACTATTCTTAAGCTTAAAGGAGCGCGTATGCTTGAACCTGATACTATTTTTGCACTTTCATCACCTGCAGGCGGCGCAATAGCAGTTCTTCGCGCAAGCGGGCCTCGGGCAAAGCGCGTGTTTTTAGAGTTAAGCGGAGTTAAAGATGCTACACCGCGCCATCTTTACTATGCACGCCTTATGCATGAGGGGAAAGTTTTGGATGATGCAATGGCAGCGTACTTTAGCGCGCCCTCAAGCTATACAGGCGAGGATATGTTTGAGCTTTATTGCCATGGCGGCCCTGCAGTTGTGCTTGGGGTTAGCGAGGCGTTAAGCGCCTTAGGGCTAAGGCCTGCAGAGCCTGGCGAGTTCACGCGCCGCGCATTTTTAAACGGCAAGCTCGATTTGGCGCAGGCTGAGGCAGTTATGGATTTAATTAAGGCGCAGGCAGAAGCTGCAAAAGATGCTGCGCTTGAGCAGCTTAGCGGCCGCCTTAGTGCTGAGGTTCATGCTGTTGAGGCGCTTTTAATTGATAGCCTTTCTAGCCTTAGTGCAGCGCTCGACTACCCGGAAGAGCTGGAGGAGGATGTTTTAGAAGACCTCCCTGCTTCGCTTAAGGAGGCGGAAGCTGCACTTGCTTCGCTCATAGAGCTTGGCAAAACAGGCAGAGTGCTTCGCGAGGGGTTTCGCGCTGTGCTTATAGGCAGGCCAAACTCAGGCAAGTCAAGCCTTTTAAACGCGCTTTTGGGGTACGCTCGTGCAATAGTAACAAATGAGCCTGGCACAACGCGCGATGTGCTTGAAGAAAGCATAAGCATTAAGGGTGTGCCGTTTAGGCTTTTTGATACTGCTGGTATGCGAAGCCCAAAGGATAAAGCAGAGCATATGGGTATTGCTGCAATGGAAAGCGCACTTAAAGATGCTGATGCAGCTCTGCTTTTATTAGATGGCTCAGAGCAGCTAAAAGATGAGGACTATGCGCTTTTAGAAAAGACATCTGCAATGACGCGCATTATTTTAAAAACAAAGTCAGATTTAGGCTCTGCTTGGGAAAGCGATAAGCTGCCCGAAGCCCCAATTTGCATAAGTGCACATACAGGCTATGGGCTTAGCGAGCTTAAAGAGGCGCTGTTTAAGCTTGCAGGGGTGAGTGAGGGCGCCTATATAACAAACGCAAGGCATATAAGCTGCCTTAAGGATGCGCTAAGCGCTGTTCTTGAGGCGCAAAAGAGCCCGCTTTTGGATTGTGCGTCTATTGATATTCGCGCTGCGCTCATAGCACTTGGGAAAATCACAGGCAAAAGTGTTGACGAGGATGTGCTAAGCCGAATATTTGAGCGGTTCTGCGTTGGCAAGTAACTATAATCTTCAATATCTCTAATTTTCTGCGTTATTTGCGTGTTAAAATGCAATAAGGCTGCACACTATACTATGGAGGCGGGAAAATGCTTCGCATCGCGCTATGCAATGACACATTTTTGCCTATTGTAGATGGCGTAGGCAGGGTTGCCTACCAATATGCAAGCACGCTTGGGCGGCTTGGGCACGAATGCTATGTAATTACCCCAATGCAGGATGATGGCTATCGCGGGCAGCATCCTTTTGAAATTGTGGATTATCAAAGCATGCAGGTACCTGTTGTGCCTCAATACAACGCAGGTATGCCGCTGCTTGACAGGCATTATACAGCGCGCCTTGAAAACCTTGACTTTGACCTTGTGCATGTGCACAGCCCGGCAATTGCAGGGCTTGAGGGGATAAGGCTTGCTGCAAAGCGCAAAGTGCCCCTTATAGGCACATTCCATACAAAGTACCGTGAGGATATACTTCGCGTTACGCAAAGCGAGGGGCTTGCAATGCTTGGCGTTAAGTATATTGCGGATTTTTACGGGCGCTGCGACGAAGTATGGACTGTGAGCAAAAGCGCGGAAGCTACCCTGCGCAGCTACGGCTATAAGGGCAAGGTAGAAATTATTAGAAATGGTACGGATATCCCGGTAATTTCAAAAGAGGGCCTTGAAGCTGCGAAAAAGGCATATATAAGCCGCGATGTGCCTGTGCTCCTCTTTGTTGGGCAGCTTGACTTTAAAAAGAACCTTGCGCTTGCGCTAAAGGCAATGGCGCTTTTAAAAGCGGATGGCGTAGAGTTCCAATTTGTGCTTGCAGGCCAGGGTAGGGATAAAGGCTCAATACTTGCGCTTATTGAGGAGCTGGGGCTAGGCGGATATGTCAGTTTTACAGGGCATATAAAGTCAGAGCAGCTTTTAAACGGGCTATATGCAAGTGCATCGCTTTTGGTTTTCCCCTCAGCGTATGATACTGCAGGGCTTGTAGTATTTGAGGCAGCAGCAGCCGGTACGCCTTCAGTTGTGCTTGAAGGGAGCGCTGCAGCAGAGTCTATAATAAATTTTGAAAACGGCTTTACATGTAAAGAGGATGAAGAAAGCCTGTATATATGCATTAAAAATGCGCTAAGCGATAAAGGCAGGCTAAAGCGCATTGCACAAAAAGCAAAAGACAGTATACCTATACCTTGGGAAAACGTTATGAGTGAAGTAATTGAGCGCTATGAGCAAATAGTAGAAAAAGAAAAATACGAGCTGAAGCGAAAACGCGGCATCTTCAGGAAGGAGCTTGCAACAAGCTCTCTTGAAAAACGCAAGCTTGAGCTTATGTGGCGCTTCCTCTCAAATGATATGCGAAACATTTACAGCTACCCGTATACGCCGCAGGTTAAAGCAGCAAGGGCAGCTGAAACTGATTGTACTTGGTGCAGCACGCCTGAAGCAGAGGGTGTTTCAAGTGAAGCTGTGCTTTCGCTCTTCCAAGCTGTAGATAGGGATAAAAGCCTAAATGTGCACTCAATGCTTGTAATGCGAAACGGCAAATTGCTTGCAGAGGGGTATTGGAAGCCCTATGAGGCAAGCACACCCCACCAGCTTTATTCGCTTAGCAAGTCAATTGCTTCAACTGCAATAGGCATGCTTGTTGATGAAGGCAGGCTCACGCTTGGCGAACGCCTTATAGACATCTTCAGTGATAAAGTTGCAGATGCTTCCACGCACCCGCTTCGCTCTGTTACAGTGTGGCATTTGCTTACAATGAGCTCTGGCGCGCGCTTTGACGAAGTCGGTACTGCGCTTGGGCATGATTGGGTTTTGGAGTTTCTAAGCTCAGGGCTTCGCTTTGAACCGGGCACGCATTTTTTCTATAACTCAATGAACACCTATATGTTAAGCGCAATTCTTAAGCGCAAAACAGGCATTGGTATGCTCGAATACCTTAAGCCACGCTTGTTTGAACCCTTGGGCATAAACTCAGTAAGCTGGGAGGTTTGCCCAAAAGGCATAGAAAAGGGCGGCTGGGGGCTATCCCTAACTTTGCGCGATGTAGCAAAAATAGGGCTGCTTTATTTGCAAAATGGAAGCTATTTTGTTAATGGCGAAGAAAAGCAGCTTTTAAGCAAAGGCTGGGTTCGTGAGGCAACACGGCCGCAAATTAAAACTCCAAATGGGGAATGCCGCGATGGGTACGGCTACCAAATTTGGATAGGGCCTGGCGGTAACTCCTACCTCTTTAACGGAGCGTTCGGCCAATATATGCTTGCTCTGCCTGAGTATAAGGCGCTTGTTTGCGTATTTTCCGGCTCGTCGCACCTCTTTGCTGAGGGCAATATGTATCAGTATATTTCAGGCTGTTTTTATGGCGCTCAAAATACGATAGAACCAGTTTCCGAGGCAGCCTTAAGCACGCTTGAAGCTGCGCTTTACGGGCTTACGCTACGCCACAGGGAGCAGCCTGTTTCAGGGATGCTGCCAATGCCGTTTAAATGGCTGTGTGAAAGGCTAAATAACGCAAGCTTCCGCTTCCCTAAAAACGGGCCCGGCCTTTTCCCGATGATTCTTCAAACAGTGCACAATAACTACTCAGAGGGCATTGTAAGACTAAGCTTCTCTCAAAAGAGCGAGGGCAGCCTTGAGCTTACAGTAAAAGAAGGCGACACAGAGAACACCCTGAGTTTCTTTAACCAGGGGTTTGCAGCATCGCGTTTAAAGCTTAAAGAGGAAGTTCACGAAGTTGCAGTCAGCGCGCGCTATGGGGTCTCAGAAGCAGGCGAGACTATTCTAAGGCTCTATATTTATTTCTTAGAAACGCCGAGCTGCCGCATCCTAACATTCAGCCTAAAGGGTGATAGGCTTACACTTCTATTTGATGAAGACCCTGCTCTTTTACAGGCGCTTACGCTTTTGCTTGAGCTTACCGGAGTTTCGCGCTCAGAGCTTTTAAGGGACCTTATGCCGCATATAAAGCAGCAGGGGCTCCATAACAGGCTGCGCTCACTAAGTGCTATTTCAACAACAGGCGAACGCGGTTAGCTCTTACTTCGCTTGCTTTTATTCTCTTTAATTGCAGCTTCGCTCCCCTGGCTTGTAGGCTCATAATAAACTTTCCCTTTTAAAGAGGTAGGCATGTACTGCTCTTTAACATAGTGGCCCGGGTAGTCATGCGGGTATTTGTAGCCGCTGCCTGCACCAAGCGCTTTTGCGCCGGAGTATGAAGTATCCCTTAAATGCAAAGGTACAGGTTCTTCAAGGCTCGTTTTCGCATCCTCCATTGCAGCATCTACTGCTTTTAGCACAGAGTTTGATTTTGGGCTTTCACAAATATAAATAATCGCCTGTGCAAGCGGAAGCCGCGCTTCGGGCAGCCCAATAAATTCAAGCGCATTTGCTGCAGTAACTGCCTGCACCAAAGCATTCGGGTTTGCCAAGCCAATATCCTCGCTTGCATGTGCAATTAGGCGCCGCGCAATAATGCGCGGGTCAAGCCCCCCGTAAATAAGGCGCGCAAACCATGCAAGGCCTGCATCAGCATCGCTTCCTCTTAGGCTTTTGCAAAAAGCGCTGAGCATATCGTAATAAAGCTGCTCATCAAGTGCAAGCACCTTTTGCTGCATGCTCTCAGCTGCAATATCCTGAGTTATATGTATTGAGCCATCTTCATCCAAAGGCGTTGTAAGCGCTGCAAGCTCAAGCGCATTTAGCGCAGCTCTACAATCCCCGTTTGCGAACATGCAAATATGCATAAGTGCAGCCTCGTCAAGCGTAATCTTTAAGTTTCCCAGCCCTCGCTCTAAATCCTTAAGGCTATTTAATATACAGCGCTCTATATCTTTTACATTAAGCGGGTAAAACTGGAAGATGCGGCATCTGCTTACAATTGCGCCTGTCATAGAAATCATAGGGTTTTCGGTTGTAGAGCCTATAAAGCGCAGAGTGCCGTTTTCAAGCGCAGGCAGAATGCTGTCAGATTGGGCTTTGCTCCAGCGGTGGCATTCATCAAGGAGCAAAAATGTGTTCTTGCCGTAGAGAGAGAGCTGCTCATTTGCTTTTGCGATTATTTCGCGCACATCCTTTACGCCTGCAGTTACTGCGTTAAGCTTATATACTTGTGCGCCTGTTGAATTTGCTATAACATATGCAAGCGCAGTTTTGCCAGAGCCCGGGGGCCCGAAAAAAATGCTGCTGCTAAGCCTGTCAAGCTCAATTGCACGCCGTAAAAGCCGCCCCTTGCCAACTATATGCTCTTGGCCTATAAACTCGTCAAGAGTCCTTGGGCGCATTCTGTCTGCAAGCGGTGCCGCCTTTTCGCGGGTTGCCTGGAACAAATCATGCTGCATTAAACCACCTCAACTAAAAGTATACCATGCTCTGCTAAGGCTGCAAGAAAAAGGGGCGCATTTTGCACCCCATAAAGTGTTTATGAATAATCAGCTTCCCCTAAATATAATCTATACAGCTTGCGCTTACATACCCAACAAGCCCGTTTGCTAAAACTTTGTGCCAAGTGCCGCTAGTTTCGAGCGCTTCGAGCACTGTACCTGCAGGAAGCTCTGCAATAACAGGGTGCTCTATGCCCGGGCCGCTGCGCATGTTTGCAATTATGCCGCTTCTAACAGCAAGGCTTGGCGCATTTACTTGTGTTTCAGGCTTAACTTCGTAAGAAGCTTCGTAAGCTTCGCTAAGATGCCTTGTTCGCACATAGCCGAGTGTCCCGTTATATATGGCTGTGAGCCAATGTTTGTCAACTGTGCCAAGCACTTCAACCTGCGCGCCCTTTGCATACGAAAAAAGCCTTGATGCAGATGTTGAGGGCGACTTGTAAAGATATGTGCTTTCTTTTGCACTATATTTAGGTGCAGATAAGGCATGTTCAGGGTTTAGCGTCAAATAGTGGCTTTGCACATAGCCGAGCTTCCCCTTCCTTGTTTGCACCTTGCACCAGTCGGGCCCAAGCTGAAGCACTTTTAGAGTTTCGCCTGCTTTAAGCTTTAAAAGAGTTTTATCGCGGCTTGAGGAAAACCCAGTGCGAAGGGGTGCACCGCTAACTGAGGCAGATGCGCTTATTTCAGGAGGGTCTGCTTTATTATCTACTGGGTGAGCATAAGCAGAGTAGCTTAGTTTTTTTGATTTAAGCGCATTTACAAGCGATTTATCAGGAGCCTTCTTTTTTGTAATAACACATGTTGTGCCTGGCGGGCAGTTGTAAAATATCCACTTTGCATGTTCTGCAAGCACACGCACACATCCGTGCGAGAGCGCCTTGCCCAAGCCGTTGTATGCACTTTTTGACATATCGGATATGCTCTTGCTATCATACATAACAGAGTGAATATAGACGCCGCGCACGATTTGAGTCCAATACTGCGCCCATTGCCCAAACGCAACAAAGTAGCCAAAGCGCTCCTTAAGGTGGCCAAGCTTAAATGTGCCGCTTCCTGTCGGGTTTTCGCTGTTGCCGGTTGTGCAAAGCCCCAAAAGCGCAATTTTGTCAGAGCCCTTTTCATAAACTGTAATAACCTGGTTTATGAGGTCGATTTCAATAAAGTATTTGTTCGGGTCTGTGTTTTCATAATCTACTTTGCTTGTATAGCCGGGTAAAACCGCAGCTTTTGAAGCAACGGGCACAAGCGCCATGTTAAAAACTATAACTGCTGTAATTATAAGAAGCAGGGCGCGCTTCATATGGTAAAGCCCCCCTTTTTTTAACCTTAGCTGCAAAACTGCAGCTTTTCCTACCTACTGTACCAAGTATTGCCCGTTCTAACAAGCGCTTCCCCTTAATAAGCCATGCTTTTACAAATTGTTCACGCTTTGCATATACTAAGGCGAAATGCGCATACGTTTAGCCTGTGAGGAAGGGTTTAATAAAATTCATATTTGGAGCTTCGCTTATGTGTATAGCAATATTTTGCGTTCTTTTTTCAAAAGGTAAACCGAAAGAGCTAAAGGTTGTAAAGCAAACAGCGCTTTATACGCACGCAATGCTTATAGAGGATATTGAGCTTCTTTTGGAGCTTTATCCTGCTGAGCTTACTTGTGAAACAATAGGCTTTTCTGTAGAAGGGCGAAAGCTATTCGCGCTTTGTGCTAAAGGCAGCAAAGCAAAGTATAATGTGCTTATTCAAGCTTCTATTCACGGCCGCGAGCATATGACGAGCTTAATTGCAATGGCGCTTTTAGAACGCCTTTTATATAGCGGTGTACCAAAAGAGTTCTGCTTCCACTTCTTGCCGATGGTAAACCCGGACGGTGTCTCAATAAGCCAGCTAAAGAGTTTTGACCCTGCTCTTATTGAAATTTATGAAAGGGATTGTAAAGAAGGGTTTATAGACGACCCCTTAGACGCGTATTTAAAAAAGTGGAAGAGCAATGCAAGAGGCATTGACTTAAACAGAAACTTTGATGCAGGGTTTTCTTATATAGAGGGGCCACAATGCCCGTCGTATGCGAACTTCCAAGGTTATGGCGCATTTTCTGAGCCTGAGTCAAGTGCTTTACGCGACTACACACAAGCCTTTGAGTTTAGCGCAACAGTAAGCTACCATGCAATGGGCAACGAAATTTATTATGAGTTTGGTGATAACTCCCCTGTAAATGAAGCAGGGTTTTCGCTTGCAAAAGCAGTTAAAGAAATAACCGGCTATAAGCTTGTTGAAGATGACGGCACATCGTTTGGCGGCTATAAGGATTGGGCAATTGAGAAAATGCACATACCCTCTCTTACAATAGAGGTTGGAAGTACAAGTACGCCTCTGCCTGAACACGAGTTTTTAAAAATCTTCAACAGCAACAAAGACCTGCCCTTTATACTTGCAAACTGGGTGAGTGCATATTATAAGGGCAGGTCTTCGCTCAATTAAACTTTATTAAACCTTTTTTATACCGAACTTTACAGGTTCGCCGTTTATATCCCACTCGCGAATAAAGCCGTTAGGCTCTTTTGCTTTAAGCTCTTTAGCAAGCGTATCCTGTGCAATTTCCTCCCCGAACCTTGTTAGGATTTCTTCAAGGCGGGAGTTTGTAGAATAGCTCACAATAATATGGTCGGTTACATCAAAGCCCGCTTCTTTGCGCATCATTTGAAGCTTGGATGTAAGCTCGCGCACAAAGCCTTCATCAAGAAGCTTAGGCGTAAGGTTGGTATTTAGCACAACCGAAAGCTCACGCTCTGTTGCGCTAATAAAGCCCGCCTTTTCAACTGGTTCGATTAAAACATCATCAGCGCTTAGCATTACTTCAACATCTGAAACTCTAAATATATACTGCTTGTCCTCTTTGTGCGCTTTAACAATTTCATCTCCAATGCCTTCGCCTTTTAGGTGTTCGCTTATAGCATTTAAAAGCCTGCCATAGCGTGGGCCGAGCGTCTTAAGCTGGGGTTTGGCTTTGTAGCTTATAAATGAGGAGGCGTCTTTTACAAAGCAGAGCTCCTTTATGTTAAGCTCGTCAAGCACAATTTCAACATAGCCCTTTTCAAGCTCCTTTTCAGCCTGTACATAAAGGCAGCTTAATGGCTGGCGGTTTTTTATTGAAGCTGAATTTCGCGCCTGGCGGCCTAAAGTAACAATTTCGAGCACAGCCTGCATATTCGCTTCAAGCGCCTCATCAACAAAGGCATATTGAGCCTTAGGGTAATCAGTTAGGTGAACGCTCAGCGCTGCGCTATTATCAACAGAGCGCACTAGGTTTTGGTAAATCTCTTCAGCCATAAACGGCACAAATGGCGCAGCAAGCCTGTTTAGAGTTTCAAGCGCAGTAAAAAGTGTCATATATGCAGCGCGCTTATCCTCCCCCATGCCCTTTGCCCAAAAACGTTCTCTTGAGCGCCGTACATACCAGTTTGAAAGCTCATCAATAAACCTTTGCAATGCGCGGCTTGCTTCAGTTATGCGCAGGCATTCAAGGAGCGAGTCAACTTCGCCTACAACTGTGTTAAGCCTTGAAAGCAGCCATCTGTCAAGCTCTGTAAGCGTTTGCTCAGCTAAGGTGTAGGCTGTTGGGTCGAATTTGTCAATTTCAGCGTATAGGATGTAGAACGCGTATGTGTTCCAGAAAGTACCCATAAACTTGCGCTGGCTCTCGCCTACTGCTTCATCATAAAAGCGGCTTGGCAGCCATGGCATAGCGCCTGTAAAGAAGTGCCACCTTGCAGCGTCTGCACCCTGCTTGTTAAGCACAGTCCACGGGTCTACGACATTGCCAAGGTGTTTTGACATCTTGCGGCCGTCCTTATCCTGCACATGGCCAAGCACAATGCAGTTTAAGAAGGCAGGCTCATCAAAAAGGCAGGCTGAAACAGCAAGCAGCGTATAGAACCAGCCGCGCGTCTGGTCAACTGCTTCGCTAATAAAGTCTGCAGGGTAGCGGCTCTCGAAAACTTCGCGGTTTTCAAACGGATAGTGCCATTGTGCAAAGGGCATTGCGCCGCTGTCAAACCAGCAGTCAATAACTTCGCTCTCGCGCACCATTTTTGAGCCGCATTTTGGGCAGCTTAAAAGCACCTCATCAATAAAGGGCTTATGAAGCTCAATATCCTCAGCTACATCTGTACCCATTTCGCGAAGCTCAGCAATGCTGCCTACAACATGCACATGCTCGCAGCTTCCACAAACCCAAACAGGAAGCGGTGTACCCCAGTAGCGTTCACGCGAGATTCCCCAGTCAATGACGTTTTCAAGGAAATTTCCCATGCGCCCTTCTTTTATATTATCGGGTATCCAGTTTACTTTGCGGTTAAAGGCAATTAGCTTATCCTTTACTGCTGTCATTTTTATAAACCAGCTTTTGCGGCCGTAGTAAATTAACGGCGTATCGCAGCGCCAGCAAAACGGGTAGTTGTGCGTAAAGTCCATTGCGCGGAACAAGAGCCCGCTTTCTTTAAGAGCGTCAATAATTGCAAAGTCCGCATCTTTAACATACATGCCGTCCCATGGTGTGCCGCCGCGCATAAAGCCCTTTGGGTCAACAAGCTGCACAAAGGGTAAATCCCACTCCCTGCCTAAGCGTGCGTCTTCTTCACCAAATGCAGGCGCATTATGCACAACGCCTGTGCCTTCTGAAAGCGAGACATACGCATCGCTCATTACATACCAGCCGCGCTTGCCGCCTGCATCAACAGGGAAGTCAAAAAGCGGCTCATAGTCGGTTCCTACAAGCTCCTTGCCCAAAAACTGCTCAAGCACAGTTACATCCTCACCAAGCACTTCACTAACTAGGCTTTGTGCCAAAATATAAATTGCGCCATCAGCATCGTATTTTACGCGGCAGTAAGTTTGCTTTGGGTTTACGCACAAGCTCACGTTTGAGGGAAGTGTCCATGGGGTTGTTGTCCACGCAAGAATGTATGTGTTTTCTTCATTCTTTACTTTAAAGCGCGCAATAACAGAAATATCTTTAACATCCTTATAGCCTTGCGCAACCTCATGTGAGGAAAGTGCAGTCCCGCAGCGCGGGCAATAGGGCACGCATTTATGCCCCTTGTATAAAAGCCCCTTTTCGTGGATGCGCTTTAGCGCCCACCATTCGCTTTCTATATAATTGTTTTCGTATGTAATATAGGGGTCTTCCATATCTGCCCAGAAGCCCACCCTGTCGCTCATTTCTTCCCACTCGCCTTTATATGCCCAGACGCTTTCCTTGCATTTTTTTATAAAGGGCTCAATTCCGTATGCTTCGATTTGCTCCTTGCCATTAAGGCCGAGCTGGCGTTCGACTTCAAGCTCAACTGGGAGCCCATGTGTATCCCAGCCTGCCTTTCTTAAAACATCATAGCCCTTCATGCTCTTGTAGCGGGGGATAATATCCTTTATGCACCTTGTGAGTATATGCCCTATATGCGGTTTGCCGTTAGCTGTTGGCGGCCCGTCGAAAAAGGTATATGAGGGGCAGCCCTTTCTATGCTCTGTGCTTTTTTCGAAGATTCGGTTTTCCTTCCAAAATTCGAGCACCTGCTTTTCACGGGGCACAAAATCTAAGGTTGGGGAGACTTTTTTATACATATTTATCCTCCTGTTTTATTAAAAACGCTGCGCCCCAAAGTCGGGGCGCAGCGGATGCCGCACGGTACCACCCGAGTTGGCGCAAGGCACCTACTCTTTAGC
The DNA here is from genome assembly GCA_964461335.1 of uncultured Oscillospiraceae bacterium. GTDB lineage: Bacteria > Bacillota > Clostridia > Christensenellales > CAG-138 > JAKJBL01. The sequence continues at coordinate 1,335 of CAYWTY010000037.1, read as the reverse complement.
GTAAAAAACGCAAAAGCTATAACGGGCTTACCCGTGCTCTGCTACTAAATATAATTTTTCGCAAGAGCAGCTCATGGGTGATTTTCGGTTTATGCCGCCTGCTGCGCTTGCACCTCTCGCAGCTCGCTTGTAGGGGTTTTGTAAACCTACTCGTCCCAGTCAACGCTTTTTCAGAACTAAGTATACTAGGCAGGCCGGAGTTTGTAAAGGCTTTACACGCGCTCTTAAACGAAATTAGTCAAAGCGCACAGTTTATTGCATTTGTGGGCGCAAAATATGCCAAAAAGCCGGCATGCGCCGGCTTTAGGCATTCGGAGGTTTATGGTTTAGGCATAACCTGCTAAAGTTGATGAATTAAAAAGCCATTCTGCTGGCGCAAGCTCAATGCCTGTGCTTTTACTTCCCTTGTTAAAAGATATAAGGTGTAAATAGCCTTCAACGCGCTTAACTTCGGGTACGCTTGCAGCCATTATTGTGCCAAGCCCGCAAACTTTAGCCCCAAACTCGCTTATAAGCGCAAACAGCGCCTCTGCTGTTGCGCCGCTTTCTATGCAGTCGTCTATTATAAGCGCTCTTTGCCCTTTATTTAGGCTCCGTGTAGGGAGGCTTAGCTGCTGTATTCGTGAGGAGCCGCTCTCAGGCAGGCTAAGAGTTACAGTAGCGCCTTCTGCAAGGCGGCTTGAACGCCTTGCTATTGCAAGGGGCTTGCCTAGCGCCTTTGCAACCATAAGTGCAATAGGTGCGCCGGAAACCTCTAAAGTTACAAGAATGTCGGGGTTTAACTCAAAGAAAGCTTTAGCGAGAATTTCGCCCAAACGGTTGAGAAGCTTAGGGTCAGAAAAAACATCAGCAGTAAAAAGAAGGTTCCCAGGGAGGATTCGCGAGCTGTGTGAAAGTGTTTTGCAAAGCTCCTCTACAAAAAGAGCGTCCGAAGCATCATCATAAAACGGGTAAAAGCGCACACCGCCTGCTGCTCCGTTAATGCTTTCGACTATGCCAAGCTTGCATTCACAAAGCGCTGTGCGAAGCAGTGAAATATCTTCGCTAAGCGTAGATTTTGCACAGCCAAATTGCTCTGAAAATTCCCTAAGCGTAAAAACACGTCCGGGTTCAGAGCTAAGCATTCGGATAATAGCGGCTATTCGCTCACTCCGTTTAAGCTTTCTCATTGTAGCACCAACTAACTGAGGCTAGGAAAGACAGGTCAATTGAATATTTAGAATATTGTAGCATGCATGGCTGTTTATAGCAATATGGTACATTATATATGCTCTATATACTTGTAGCGGCGTCAAACATAGGTTACACATCTGTGCAAGGAAAGCTGTCATGGGG
>CAYWTY010000036.1:0-16840 GCA_964461335.1 uncultured Oscillospiraceae bacterium | reverse complement strand
TAAGGGCTCAGGCGTTGATGTCTACACCCACGGTGAAATGCTACCTGCTCATTATTATCCTGCTTTTAGCAAGTACGAAAACTTTGCAGGCAACTATGGCAATGCATGGTGGAAGCAAGTTGATGAATTCGTTTCCTTCCATGGCCCGATTCTTTTCACAACAAATTGCATTGTCCCACCAAGAAGTGAAGAAGTACAGAGCAGGCTGTTCACAACAGGCTCAACAGGTTACCCCGGCTGCAAGCATATTGTTGCTGACGAGCACGGCAAAAAGGATTTTTCAGAAATAATTGCGCTTGCAAAGACACTCCCATCTCCTGAAGAAATTGAAACAGGAAGCATAGTAGGTGGTTTTGCGCATAAACAGGTTCTGGATTTAGCTGATAAAGTAGTTGCGGCAATTAAAAGCGGCGCTATAAAGAAATTCTTCGTTATGGCTGGCTGTGATGGGCGCATGAAGTCAAGAGCATACTACACAGAATTTGCAGAGAAACTGCCCGAGGATACAGTAATTCTAACAGCAGGGTGCGCCAAATATCGCTATAACAAGCTTAACCTTGGTGAAATTGGCGGAATACCCAGGGTGCTAGATGCAGGGCAATGCAATGACTCTTACTCGCTTGCGCTTATTGCGCTTAAGCTTAAAGAGGTGTTTGGCCTTGATGATATTAACAAACTGCCCATAGCATTTAATATTGCCTGGTATGAGCAGAAGGCAGTAATTGTCCTTTTGGCACTTCTCTACTTAGGGGTTAAAAACATTCACTTAGGGCCTACCCTTCCCGGCTTCCTATCCCCCAATGTGGCAAAAGTGTTAGTTGAAAAGTTTGGCATTGCAAGCATTAACACAGTTGATTCAGATATTGAGCTTTTCATGGCTTAGACTTGTACCTTCTTCATCAGCTTTGCTGCAAGCCACTTAAAGTGCATCCATATAATCGCCCTATGTTTTGGCAGCATAGGGTGATTATTTATTGTGCCTATAAAAGACCTCTATTATGAATCATTGAGTTCGTTTATAATAAACTATAGTACATGAGCCCAATATGTGTTATTAGATGCAGATACTGTTTTACATACTTAAGATATAAAGGAGAACAACAAATGATGCACTTAGGCGTAAACATTGAGCTAAAACAAACCTTTGCTCGACCCAGGCTTTATCCCGCTGCACAAATGGTTTAGCGCATATAAAATAGGCGCAGCCACCCCAATTTCAATTGCAATTGAGCGTTCACAAGGCCAAATTGCAGTGCATGAAACATTCATTCATGGCAATTCTTCAATGCTCGAAGCAGATAAATTCTACATAGAACGGCTCATAAAGATATTGCTCTGGATGAAAGGCGGCTTTAGAGTCTATTTATATGGGGCAACAGATGAAATATATAATTATATCCGTACAACATATTCTCTAAGCGGAACCCGTGCTTTTGATGCAGACTTTATGTCCAATGTATATGGGCGTGATTTTGAAGTACTTATCACCAATGAAAAACCTGCTGCATACGAGGCTTCTAAACCTTTGGGGAAACATCTTGATGGGTGCCGAATTGGCTTTGATGCTGGCGGCAGCGATAGAAAAGTTTCAGCAGTTATTGATGGTATCCCCGTATTTTCCGAAGAAGTTGTTTGGCACCCCAAAACACAACCTGACCCCGACTATCATTTTCAAGAAATAGTTTCTGCACTTAAAGCCGCTGCAGCACATATGCCAAGGGTTGATGCAATAGGCATTTCTTCTGCTGGCATATATATTGAAAATAAAACAATGGTCGCCTCCCTGTTTTTAAAAGTACCAAAAGCTTTGTTTAAAGAAAAGGTGCAGAATATCTACCAGCGTGCAGCTAAGGAAATTGCAGATGTGCCTGTAGTTGTGTGCAATGACGGCGATGTAAGCGCTCTTGCCGGGGGGATGAGCTTAAACTCGAATAATGTGTTAGGAATAGCAATGGGCACGAGTGAAGCAGCAGGTTTCCTCGATAAAAGCGGCTATATCACAGGCTGGCTAAACGAGCTTGCGTTTGCACCTGTTGATGCAAAGACCATGGCACCGCGTGATGAATGGTCGGGCGATATGGGCTGCGGCGTTAAGTACTTCTCCCAAGATGCAGTAATACGCCTTGCGCCTCTTGCAGGCATAACGCTTGATGAAAAGCTTACTCCAGCTGAAAAGCTTTTGCATGTACAAACGCTGCTTGAAGATGGCAATCCGAAAGCCTCAGAAGTATTTGCAACAATAGGTGCATACTTAGGGCATACGCTTCCGCTTTACTATGAGCTATATGGTTTTAATCATGTATTGCTGCTTGGCCGTGTTATGAGCGGCAAGGGCGGTGAGTTAATTCTTCTGCATGCTATGCGTATTCTAGAAGATGAATATCCTGATTTAGCAGATAATTTTACACCGGTTCTCCCTGATGAAAAAGCGCGCAGAGTAGGGCAATCGGTTGCTGCTGCAAGCCTGCCTGAAAGGAAGTAAACATGCTTATAAAAGACGCAAGCGTATTCTGCGAAGATTCATCCTTTAAAAAACTTGATGTGCACTTTGAAGATACTATAATTGAAACCGGAGAACTTGAAGGCGAAGGTTTTGAAGCTTCAGGGTATATGCTTATTCCGGGGCTTGTTGATATACATACCCATGGCGCCATGAATGCAGATACCTCTGATGGCATGGAACATGCACTTAACAAAATGTCCGAATTTTACGCTAAGAATGGAATTACTTCTTTCTTAGCTACAACAATGACATATGACGAACCAACATTAGAGAGGGCGATGCGTGCAGCCGGCAGCTTTACAACTACAACAGGCGCCTCATGCATAGGTATAAATATGGAGGGGCCATTTATTAACCCCTCAAAGAAGGGCGCGCAGGCCTCAAAAGATATAATCCCACCGGATTTTGCAATGCTAGAGCGGCTGAATAAAGCTGCAAACAACCGTATTAAGCTTGTTGATGTTGCGCCAGAGCTCCCAAACGCCTTAGATTTTATTAACAAGGCTTCTAAATATGTAACAGTTTCGCTTGCCCATACTGCAGCAGATTATGATATAGCTATGCGGGCATTTGAACAAGGAGCAACCCATGTCACACATTTATTCAATGCCATGGAGCCATTTCTACATAGAAGCCCTGGAATTGTTGGCGCAGCAGCAGACGCAGGTGCAAATGTTGAAGTGATTTGCGATGGCATACATCTTCACCCGGCAGTAATACGCGCAGTGTTTAAATTGTTTGATAATAGCCGAATATGCTTGATAAGCGACTCAATGAGAAGCGCAGGGCTTGCTGATGGGGAATATGAGCTTGGGGGCCAGCCTGTTACAGTACGCGATGGTAAAGCAATGCTGCATGATGGCACAATTGCAGGTTCTTCTATAAATCTAATGGAAGCAGTAAAGAATGCGATTAGTTTTGGCGTTAATCAAGAGGTTGCGCTCTCTGCTGCTACCATCAACCCGGCGCGTGCAATACGAATGGATGAACACATAGGCAGTATTTCCAAAGGGAAACGGGCTGACCTTGTTCTAATAGATAAGCATTGGAATATAAAAAAAGTATTCATTAACGGAAAGGAGCTTATATGAAATACATTCTAACAAATAACTACGAAGCAATGAGCAGTAAGGCCGCAAGCCTAATTTGCGCCCAAATACTAATGAAGCCTAATTGTGTTTTAGGCCTTGCAACAGGCTCAACACCAATCGGTACCTATAAGCATTTAGCAGCATTATACCAAGAAGGTGAAATCTCGTTTAAGGACGTTTCGGCTGTGAACCTTGATGAATATTGCGGCCTTCAAGAAAATCACCCGCAAAGCTACAGATATTATATGGATACAAATCTTTTCGCGCACATTGATATTGAAAACCATAACACGTATATTCCAAATGGTATGGCGCAAGATTACAGCTTGGAATGCACAAATTACGATAAAAGGATTTATGGTTTAGGCGGGATTGACCTTCAACTGCTTGGTATCGGAAACAACGGGCATATAGGGTTTAATGAACCTGGTGATGAGTTTGTAATGGAAACTCACCGCGTGCTCCTATCCAAGGAGACAATCAACTCGAATTCACGTTTTTTTGGCAACGATATTTCAGACGTTCCGATAGCTGCACTTACAATGGGTTTAAGAAGCATAATGCATGCAAGGAAGGTTGTACTTTTAGCATGCGGAGAAGCAAAGCTTGAAATAATTGAACGTGCACTACATGGCCCTGTCATACCTGCGCTCCCTGCATCGATTTTACAGCTGCACCCTGACTTAACCGTAATTTGCTCTAAAGAGTGCTGAATCTATATAAACAAGTCTGGTAGAAGTTTAGACTTCTACCAGACTAATTTTAGGTATATTCACAAAACGTTAAAGGCTCTCTATAACCAACTTAGATATTTCGCGCTCTGTTTTTTCAGCTTCTTCAAGCAGTTCTTTGCCTTTCTCTAAGAATTCGGCTGATTTTGCCGCATCGTTAAGACCGCTCAAGTTTATTAGCACATTCAACCATGCGCCTTTTATGCAGCACAAAAGATTTAGTGCCGCCACGCCTAAATCGCTTGCAGCATTTTTGTTTGAACGGCCGACAAGCGAATGTGTAAGAAGCATAGTTTCCTGAGCCAACTGCATTGTAAGAAAAGGCGCTTCAGTTGCAACAAGCGTTGCTTGGGCAATTTCTAAACTGCGCTGTTCTTGCTCTTCTTTTGTTTCCTTAGGCAGCTTAAAGGCAGAACACACAAGATTATAGGCTTCGGTATCACGCTCTATTTGCATTTGGAGCTTTTCTTTAAATTCAAGAGCCTTGCAGGCTGCAAGCATGCAGAACTCCTGCTCCTGCTCATATTTCTTTTTGCCAAGCGTTAGGTTTGCAACCATGGCGGTTAATGCAGCCCCCTGCGCCCCGCACAGCGCACTTGCGCTTCCGCCCCCTGGCGCAGGCATGTCTGAGGCCAAAGCAACAAGATACATATCAATACTCTGCTTGTCTAATGTCATAAAACTATTTCTCCTTTTTTGATTACAGAATGCACCTGATTGCTTCCAAAACGGTAGCACAGCATTTCAAAATCAGGAGCATCCCAAATAACAAGATCTGCTTGCTTTCCTACTTCAAGCGTTCCTACGCTTTCGCCCAAGCCAATTGCATGTGCTGCATTTCTTGTTACTGCAGTTAGAATTTCTTCAGGCTGCATTCCGTAGCCTAAATAGCCGAGATTAATGGCAAACTGAAGATTAAGCGATGGGCAGGAACCCGGGTTGAAATCTGATGCAATTGCTACAGGTATTCCAAGTTCAATCATTCTCCTTGCACTTGCATAATTTTTCGCCAAATAGAAAGAGGTCTGCGGGAGCAGCACAGCTATAGTGCCTGCTTTTGCAAGCGCAGCCATGCCACTTTCCCCAGTTGCTATTAAATGCTCTGCTGAAATTGCGCCAACCTCACCTGCAAGCTCAGCTCCACCTATAGCATGAATTTCATCAGCATGTATTTTCGCCTTTAGACCGAGTTCTTTTGCACGAAGAAGCACTTTTCTGCTCTGTTCAACATCAAAAACCGAGTCCTCACAGAATACATCGCAGCAGGAGGCAAGCGCTTGCTCAGCCACAACGGGCAAAACAGTCTCGCAAATGTAGTCGATATAGGCGTTGCCATTGCCTGCATATTCCTCAGCAACTGCATGCGCCCCCATGAAGGTTGATACAATATCTATTTTATGGTTTTCATTCAGGGCTTTGAGTACTTTTAGCTGCTTTAGTTCATTCTCCAAATCAAGCCCATACCCGCTTTTTGCTTCAACAGAGGTTACACCATGCGCAAGCATCTCATCTAGAAAATTCAGGCTTTTATTATATAACTCATCCGAAGATGCAGCCCGCGTTTTTCTTACTGTATCGAGAATACCTCCGCCAGCTTTTAAAATTTCAAGATATGAGGCGCCCTTAAGCTTTAGGTGGACCTCATGCTGCCGCCACCCGCCAAAAACTAAATGTGTATGCGAATCAATAAGCCCCGGTGTTACAAGAAGCCCCTTGGCATCAAGCTCAGCAATCCCCCGCGGGTATGCAGGCAAAACTCCATTTTCTGTGATTTGTGCAATCCTGCCTCTTTCGATAAGAATTGCTGCATTCTGAAGCTTTAAGTTCTCGCTTTGCGCTCTGCCAGAAGCACTGCCAGTTCCAACCGGAGTTTGCAAAAGACCGATATTCTTTATAAGCAGCATTCCGTCCCCCTTAAAGAATGTGGTTTTCAAGCACCTGCTTGTTAGCATCAAAGCCTTCAAGCTGCATATAGTACTCAGCAGAGTCAATAAGCGCACGCATTGGGGTAAGCCCAATAATCTCTGTTCCTATTACATGTACGCCCCAGCGTGCTGCCTCTGCTTTAGTTAGTTCAAGCACCCGGTAAAGAGGTGTTACATTGAAGTTTGTCATATTTATTGAGACTTGCGCAATATTTCTATCCTCAAGCATAATCCCGATAGCTTTAACAGCATCGAAGCCGCCGCTGCTGCGCCTAAGAATTTTCGCAATTTTGTTTGCAACACCTACATCCGAAGTTGAAAGGTCAATATTGAATGCAATCAAGGGCATACGCGCACCAACTGCAACAACGCCTGCAGTAGGGTGAATTGTTCTTCCGCCATAGTCCGGCTCCCAATCAGGCAGCTTAACTTTTTCACTCATGCCCTCAAATTGGCCTTTTCGAATAGCTGCCAAATTAACACGTTCCGGCCTGCTTGCAGATTCTTCATAAAGATAAACCGGTATTTGAGACTCTTCTGATATCCTTAAAGCAACATGCTTTGAAAGCGCAACGCACTCAGACATATCCATTTCTCTTATCGGGATAAATGGGATTACATCAATTGCCCCCATTCGAGGGTGTTCCCCATGGTGCTTTGTTAAATCAATAAGAGCTGCAGCTTTCCTTGCAAGGGCAACAACCGCTTCCTCCATCCCTTCAGGCGAACCGAGAAGCGTGATCACACTGCGGTTGTGGTTATAATCGCTGCTGCTATCAAGAAGCACAACCCCGGGAGTATTGCGCACAACATCAAGACAACTTTCGATTATTTCCGGCCTGCGGCCTTCGCTTATATTTGGTACACATTCAACTATTTTTGCCATGTTATATGCCTGCCTTGCTTAATGTATTTTCAACTAAATCCTCATCTGCAACAAACGGCAGAGTTATGTGGCCCTTGCCAAGCCATTTTTCATTAAACGCAGCAGCAGTTTCAACTGCATTGGCGTTCCTTGCCCAGCTTCTTCGCGCAACGCCACCCATTACATCCCACATCATTGCTGAGCGAATAATCTCGTCTGTACGGGCGCTTCCATCAAGCACAAGGCCAAAGCCGCCGTTAATTGATTTGCCAATACCTACGCCTCCGCCATTATGCAAAGCACAAAGAGACATGCCGCGCGCAGCATTCCCTGCAAAGCATTGTACAGCCATATCTGCCATTACATTGCTGCCATCCTTAATGTTTGCTGTTTCGCGGAAGGGTGAATCCGTACCGCTGACATCATGGTGGTCTCTGCCGAGCATAACAGGCCCAATCTCGCCGTTTCGCACCATTTCGTTAAACTTCAATGCAATGCGCGTTCTGCCTTCTGCATCCTGATAAAGTATGCGTGCCTGCGTTCCGACAACGAGCTTATTCTCTTTAGCATCGCGTATCCAAATATAATTATCCCTGTCTTGGAAGCGCCGCTCAGGGTCGATGCAGGCCATTGCAGCAGCATCGGTTTTATCTAAATCTTCCGGCTTGCCAGAAAGACAAACCCAGCGGAAAGGCCCATATCCATAATCAAAGAGCATAGGCCCCATGATATCTTCAACATAGGAGGGGAAAATAAAGCCGTCTTTTTCGTCCACCCCGTTTTTAGAGATTTCATGGACACCGCTGTCATAAACTGCCTTCATAAAGGAGTTGCCATAGTCAAAGAAATAGGTCCCTGCAGCAGTAAGTGCGCGGATTGCATTAAAATGGCGCCTAAGTGAGGCATTGACCTGCACTTTGAATGCTTCGCGCTCATCGTGGAGCATAGCTGTACGTTGTTCAAAACTGATGCCTACTGGGCAGTAACCGCCATCATAGGCATTATGGCAGGAGGTTTGGTCGCTTAATAGTTCAATTTTAAAGCCCACTTCTGCCGCATACTCTAACAAATCAACAATATTGCCGTGGTAGGCAATGGAAATACTTTCACCATTTTCGCGTTTAGCGTTTGCTATGCTAAACACTTCGTTTAAATCAGTGCAGGCAATGTTTACCCAACCCTGATCAAGGCGCGTTTTAATTCTTGAATAATCAACTTCTGCAAAAATACCGATAGCGCCTGCAATGTTTGCTGCTTTTGGTTGAGCCCCGCTCATACCGCCAAGGCCGGATGAGACAAAGACCTTGCCTTTTAAATCCCCATTCTGCGGGACGTCAAGGAACCTGCGGCCTGCACCAAGTATGGTGTTGAATGTGCCGTGGACTATGCCCTGGGGCCCTATATACATCCAACCGCCTGCTGTCATTTGACCGTAGTTTGCAACCCCAAGCTGTTCTGCTATTTCCCAATCCTTCATATTGTCAAACATGCCAACCATTAAAGCGTTTGTAAGTATAACTCTTGGCGCTTCGGGCTTAGACGGGAAAAGCCCCAAAGGGTGGCCGGAAAGCAGCACGAGGGTTTGTTCTTCTGTAAGTTCTTCAAGGTATTTTTTTATTAACCTGTATTGAAGCCAGTTCTGGCAGGTTTGACCGGTTTCGCCGTAAGTTACAAGCTCATAGGGGTATAGCGCAATTTCAAAATCCAAATTGTTATCAAGCATAACCTGGAGGGCTTTACCTGCAAGGCAGTTCCCCTTATATTCGTTTACAGGCCTGCCGTAAATTCTCCCCTCTGGCCTGTACCTATAAGCATAAATGCGGCCGCGGGTAAGAAGTTCATCCATAAACTCGGGTGCAAGCTCACTATGGAGCGACTGCGGCACATAGCGCAGCGCATTTTTTAATGAAAGCGCAGCCTGTGCTTTTGTAAGAGCAAACCCCCTATCAGGAGCTCTGCGCCTACCGGGTTCAAAGTTTGGGTACTCCGGCAGTTGTTCATCGAGTTTAATTGTCATTGCCTGAGCAATCTTCGCATTTTCTAACATAATATCCTCCTATAGAAGCTCCCCTAAGATATTCTCCGCAACAGCGACAAGTTCGCCGCTTTTTACCATTTCGTCAAATTTTACAATTTCATAATGCATTACAATATCTTTTTCAACAGGCAGAACGCGCCTACGAATATGTTCATAAACAGCCTTTGTTGCTTTTGAGAGTTTTTCTTCACCTAAAAGCCAAAGCGCCTGAGCGGCAACGAACAGTTCTATTCCAAGGACCTTTTGGCTATTGTCGAGAATCATACGCGCTTTACGCGCTGCTGTTGTGCCCATGCTTACATGGTCTTCCTGGTTCGCGGATGAAGGTATGGAGTCTACGCTTGCAGGGTGAGCGTAGATTTTGTTTTCAGATACCAGGGAAGCTGCAGTATACTGCGTAATCATAAACCCGCTGTTTAAGCCGCCATCTCGAACAAGAAACGCAGGAAGCCCCCCATTAAGCTGTGGGTTCACCAAGCGTTCTATACGCCGTTCGGATACATTCGCATATTCTGCAAGTGCAATGCCCAAGAAATCAAAAGCCAATGCCATTGGCTGGCCATGGAAGTTCCCGCCTGAAATTGCCTCACCTTCATCAGGGAATATCAATGGGTTATCAGTAACAGCATTTAGTTCGCGTGCTACTGCCTCATATACATATTGTATTGCATCTCTGCTCGCGCCATGAATCTGTGGTGTGCAGCGTATAGAATATGCGTCCTGCACCTTGCCTTGCACGCTCTCGTGCGCCAACTCGCTCCCCTCAAGAAGCCTTAATAAATTTGCCGCAGAATCCTGCTGGCCTTGATGAGCGCGCAGCTTATGTACTCTCGGGTCGAATGCTTTTGTAATACCGTTTTGTGCCTGAGTAGTCATGCTTGCTGCAATATCCGCAAGCTTTGCGAGACATTTCGCATCATAAACTGCCAAAACTCCTATTGCAGTCATAATCTGTGTGCCGTTAATAAGAGCAAGCCCCTCTTTTGCTGCAAGCTTTACAGGCGTTATGCCTGCAAGGCGCATTGCTTGAGAACCCGTTAAAACTTCACCATTATATTCTGCATGCCCTTCCCCCATCATAACGAGTACCATATGCGAAAGAGGCGCAAGATCGCCGCTTGCACCTAAGCTCCCCTTTTGGGGGATAATTGGGTGCACGCCGCTGTTTAGCATATTAAGAAGCACTTGAAGGGTTGAGTACCGTATCCCCGAATTCCCCCTGCTAAGTGCATTAAGCCGTAAAAGCATGCCTGTACGGACAGTTTCTTTATTGAGCGGCTCGCCAAGCGCACAGGCATGGCTTCTTATAAGGTTGTGCTGAAGCTCTTCCATATCAGCAGGGCAAATAAAAGTATCCGAAAATTTACCAAACCCTGTTGTTACGCCATAAATTACAGCGCCTTCGTTAATCTTTTGGTCAACATAACTGCGCGCTTTCTCAATTTCTAACCGCGCCTGTTCTGTTATGCTGACTTTCTCTCCCCCGCGTGCAACTGCTATGACCTGGTCTATAGTCAAACTACTGCCATCAAGATGAACCATTAAGTTTTCCTCCAAACGCTGAATGAATTTATGCAGAAAAGATAAAGAGAATTACTATATAGAGAATAGCAAAACACAACTGCCATTTCAAGAGCAAAGCATCTATTTATCTGCTAAAACTTCGTTTTAAACAAGCCGGCAACTTAGCAAGTTAGCTCCATAAATCAAATTCCAGCGGATTTAGTCTAAGCTGATATGTTATAATTATGAATAAACCAAGGTTGTAAATGGGGGTCAATATGAAAAAGGCATTTTTATATAAGACTGTCTTAGGCGAGGTCGGTCTTGCGGAAAAAGACGGGGCGCTTACAAACCTGTTTTTCGGGGGGACTGTTCTACCTGCTGAATATATTCTTGAAGAAACCCCTCTGCTTAAAAACGCCTACACCCAGCTTTGCGAATATTTTGAAGCGAAGCGCCATAAGTTTGAGCTGCCGCTTGCGCCTGAGGGGACCGCATTTGAACAAAAGGTTTGGCAAGCGCTCCTCACTATTCCATTTGGCGAAGTCAGAAGCTATTCCCAAATAGCTGTGCAAGTAGGCTCGCCTAAAGCCCAACGTGCAGTAGGCCGAGCAAACAGCAGAAACCCCATTTCTGTTTTTATCCCCTGCCATAGGGTGCTTGGTGCAGACGGCTCGCTCACAGGCTATGCAGGCGGGCTTAAAATTAAGGAATTTCTGCTCAAGCTTGAAGGCGCAATTTAGTATGCAGTTTTTTAATTATGGGCAAACCGAGCTCAACTACCTAAAAGCCAAAGACCAAAAACTAAGCCAAGCTATTGAGAGAATTGGCCACATTCACCGCGAAGTAACCCCTGACCTCTTTGAGGCGCTTATTAACAGCATTGTCGGCCAGCAGATTGCAGCTAAAGCACACAAAACAGTCTGGTCTCGGATGAAAGCCGAGTTGGAACATATTACACCTTACAGTATCGAAGCTGTAAATGAGGATAAGCTTCAGAGCTTTGGAATTTCACTTCGAAAAGCACATTATATAAAAAATGCGGCAAATGCAATCTTTACCGGTGCCCTTGATTTAGATGAGCTTAGAACACTTAATGATGATGAAGTATGCTCAAAACTTACTTGCCTTAAAGGTGTTGGGGTTTGGACAGCAGAAATGTTAATGCTCTTTTCAATGCAGAGGCCGGATATTATAAGCTATGGAGATTATGCTATTCGCAAGGGGATTTGCATGCTGTATGGATATGAACAGCTTGATAAAAAACTCTTTGACAAGCACAAAAGGGATTATTCGCCTTATGCTTCAACAGCAAGCCTCTACCTTTGGGCAATATCGGGCGGCGCATAACTGCGCTTGTCAAGCCGTTTTAAGCTATTCCTAGAGCCTTCTAAGTAAAATAAAAAGCATATGCAAAAGAGCCGCGCTTAGGCGGCTCTTTTGCATGGTATTTTACAAATTACATTTCGCTAAGCTTCTTGTAGTAGTCAAGCTTATCTGAAGCTTCCTTTTCAGCCCTCTCAAATAGCTCTTCCGCAATTTCGGGGAACTGATTTTGTAAAGTTGCATAGCGCACCTCGCCGAGAATAAACTCAGAATAAGGCACCTTAGGCTCTTTACTATCAAGAATGAATGGGTTCTTGCCCTCAAGTGCGAGTTCAGGGTTATACCTGTATAGCGGCCAGTAACCGGACTCTACCGCTTTTTTAGCTTCTGCCTGCGATTTGCCCATGTTTATGCCATGGTTAATGCAAGGCGAATAAGCAATTATAATTGAAGGCCCCTTGTAGGCTTCTGCTTCTGTAACTGCCTTCATAAGCTGGCTTTGGCTAGCGCCCATAGAAACCTTGGCAACATATACATAGCCGTAGGACATTGCCATCATCCCAAGGTCCTTTTTGCCTGTGCGCTTTCCTGCAGCCGCAAATTTCGCAACAGACCCTGTTGGCGTAGCCTTGGAGGATTGGCCGCCTGTATTTGAATATACTTCTGTATCAAGCACAAGCACATTCACATCTTCACCCATTGCAAGCACATGGTCAAGCCCGCCATAACCAATATCATAGGCCCAGCCATCACCGCCAAAAATCCAGATAGACTTTTTAACAAGTAAATCTGCCATTTCTGCAATCTGCTTCTTTAGCGCTGCTGCTTGTATGCTGCATTCTTTGCCTGCTGGCTTAAAGACAAGCTCTTTTACCTTAGCTGATGCGCGCTTGCTGCCTTCTGCATCATCCATATTATCTAGCCATTCTTGGAGGATTGCGGAAGTGCCCTCAGTACAGGTTTGGCCTTGCAGCTCTTTAATGAGGCTTGCAAGCTTTTCCCTGCGCTGCTTTAGCGCAAGATGCATACCAAAGCCAAACTCCGCATTATCTTCAAAGAGTGAGTTTGCCCAGGCAGGCCCCTCGCCGCGAGAGTTAACTGTATATGGGCATGCAGGCGCGCTGCCGCCATAAATTGAAGAACAGCCTGTTGCATTTGCTATAATCATTCTATCGCCATAGAGTTGTGTGACAAGCTTTATATATGGGGTTTCGCCGCAACCTGCACAAGCGCCGGAAAACTCAAATAGCGGGGGCAGGAACTGGCTGCCCTTTACAGTTGAAGTATTAACAGAAAGAGTCTCTTCGGGGAGTGTTAGCGCATACTCCCAGTTCTTCTCTTCCTTTTCTTGCAAAGAAGAAAGCGGAGTCATAACCAACGCTTTATTCTTCGCAGGGCAAACATCTGCGCAGTTTCCGCAACCTGTACAATCCAATGGGGAAATTTGAATGCGGAACTTTAAGTGCGAAAGGTCCTTGCCTGTTGCATCAACTGTTACATAACCTTCGGGCGCATTATTAAGCGCCTCAGGCTTTGCCACAAATGGGCGGATAACCGCATGCGGGCAAACGAGGGAACACTGGTTGCACTGAATGCAGTTTTCCGGTATCCAATTTGGCACATCAACAGCAATCCCCCGCTTTTCATACTTTGCAGTTCCTGTTGGCACAAAGCCATCAGGTGAAAAGCTTGAAACCGGCAAACAATCGCCATCCTGTGAGAGAATTGGCTTAATAAACTCATGGTAGTATTTGTCGTTTGTAATATGCGCAGGTTCAGCCCCTAAAGTAGCTTCTGCCCAGCTTGCAGGGTATTTAACTTCGGTTATTGCACCTGCTCCTGCATCAATAGCTGCATAGTTCCGTTTTACAATTTCTTCGCCTTTTCTGCCGTATGTATGTTCAGCCGCTTCTTTCATATAACGCGCTGCATCTTCTGCAGGAATTATATTTGCAAGCTTAAAGAAGGCGCTTTGCATAATAGTATTTATGCGGCCGCCCATGCCTACTTCACGCGCAAGCTGAATAGCGTCGATATTGTAGAACTTTGCGTTTTTCTTTGCAAGGGCACGCTTCATGGAAGCAGGAAGCTCATGCTCCATTTCTTCTAAAGTCCACGGGGAGTTTAATAGGAAGACCCCGCCTTCTTTAAGGCCTTCTGCCATTGCATAACGCGTAACATAGGAGGGGTTGTGGCAGGCGACAAAGTCAGCATCTGAAATAAGATAGGGGCTTTGTATCGGCTTTTTGCCAAAACGTAAATGTGAAACTGTAAACCCGCCGGACTTTTTAGAATCGTATGCAAAATAGCCCTGCGCGTACATATCGGTTTGGTCACCAATGATTTTTATGGAGTTCTTATTAGCGCCAACTGTGCCATCTGAGCCTAAGCCATAGAATTTGCATGCTATTGTGCCTTCAGGCGCTGCATTTATAATATCGTTTACTTCGAGGGAAGTGTTTGAAACATCGTCAATAATCCCAATTGTAAAGCGGTTCTTTGGCTTTTCTTCATCAAGGTTATCAATAACTGCTTTTGCCATTGAAGGCGTAAACTCTTTTGAGCCAAGCCCATATCTGCCGCCGAACACTTGAACATGAGAAAGCCCAGCTTCAACAAGCGCAGCCCTTACATCTACATAAAGCGGTTCGCCAACAGCGCCCTGCTCCTTGGTACGATCAAGTACTGCAATTTTCTTAACAGTTTTGGGTAGAGCTGCAATAAACCTATCTGCTGCAAAAGGCCTGTACAACCTGACTTTAAGCACACCAAGCTTCGCGCCGCGTGCGTTAAGGTAGTTTATGGTTTCTTCACAGACATCTGCGCCAGAGCCCATTACGATAATGACTTTATCTGCATCAGGCGCACCGACATAATCAAATAGATTATACTTGCGGCCTGTGAGCTTACCGACTTCTTCCATATATTTTTCGACTATTTGCGGCACTGCTTCATAGTATTTGTTTGCAGCTTCGCGGCCTTGGAAGTAAATATCCGGGTTTTGAGCAGTACCTGCCATATGCGGGTGCTCAGGGTTTAGGCTGCGAGCGCGGAATTTTGATACAGCTTCCCAATCAAGCAACTTAGCCATATCGTCATAATCGATTTCTTCGATTTTTTGGATTTCGTGCGAAGTACGGAACCCATCGAAAAAGTGAACAAAGGGAACACTTGCCTTAATGGCTGAAAGATGTGCGACAACTGCCAAATCCATAACTTCTTGAACTGAAGCAGCTGAAAGCAGCGCAAAGCCTGTTTGGCGCGCGCTCATAACGTCGCTATGGTCGCCAAATATTGAAAGCGAATGCGCAGCCAAAGCACGCGCAGAAACGTGGAACACGCCAGGGAGCAGCTCCCCTGAGATTTTGTACATATTGGGAATCATTAACAAAAGGCCTTGTGATGCGGTAAAAGTTGTAGTTAGAGCGCCTGCTGCAAGCGAGCCGTGAACAGCGCCTGCTGCCCCGCCTTCACTTTGCATTTCCGATACGCGGACTGTTTGCCCAAAAACATTCTTGCGGCCGTTCGCCGCCCATTCGTCGGCTACTTCAGCCATGTTAGAAGAGGGAGTAATTGGGTATATAGCCGCAACTTCCGAAAAAGCATATGCAACATGGGCTGCAGCTGTATTACCATCGATTGTAACGCGAGTTGGCATAGCGTACCTCCTGTATGAGTGATATTCCTTCCGTCGCCGGGTATAAACATGAATATGGCCTATTCCGGCAAAAAGCGGGAACTTGGCCTTTATTCCATTATAATTGTGCAATAAAGCAGAGTCAAGAAAGGCGGAGCATTAAAACCTAAGTATAGTCTGCATTTTTATGCTCAAGCGCTAAGCAGGGCAGTATTTTGCTTTTAAGCTATATATAAGGAAGCAACTCTTTAACTAAAATGCAAGATAAGCTGCACCTAAAACAAAGCGAATGTTAAATGCAAACCGTTTATACATTATGCTGCTGGGTGCATTTAACATTTTAGATATAATTTTGTAAGTGCCTAAGAATTGTTTGCGGTTGACTATCTTATTACTCTAAGAATAAGTTATAATATGTTAGCAGCTATTAAGCCTGCTCAAATTAAGCCTATTTAAGAATTAAAAAGGAGCCTTTTATGAAAAAGAGAATTTATTGCCTAATTTCCCTGCTTATTATAGCAGCAATGCTCTTTACGGGGTGCAAAGGTGCACTTGCAAAAACTGCTAAGCTTACAAACTATGAATTGGGCAAAGACATTGTTCCGAGCATTTATTCTGTTGTTGGTGAGCGCGAACTAAATGGCATAGAAGCTTCAACTAAAAACGGTGTTATTAAAAAGCAATACATATATTTAAGCGCATCTGTGTTTGATGATTTGCTTAGCTACATACAGGCGCTTATTGCTGCAGGTTGGGAGGTCACTATGGATATTGACCTTAACATTTCCCCAGGCTCAGGGCAGCTTGCCACACACTCAGTTGAAGAAGGCAAAATTATTCTTTTAAACTTTTCATATGATAGCGCAGGTTACACAATAGAACTAATTAAAGATAAAGGCACAATTGAATAACTTTTAGTTACTGTTGTTTTTTAATATGTACCGGCAGGCTCATTTAGCTGCCGGCTTTTTTATTGCATTTTTCAGGCTTAATTTTGTGCATTTTCAGCACATTTGCAATAATTGAAATAATTCGTAATAATTTTGTAATAAAGGTATTGACAATGTGTTTAAGAGGTGTTATATTAAGCATGTGCTAAACAGGTTCCCACTCTCGTTTGCAATTAAAATTTAGAAAGGGGTATTATTATGAAAAAAGTTTTAACACTCGTACTCGCACTCGTGTTCGTACTTGCACTTGCAGCACCTGCAATGGCATTTA
>CAYWTY010000035.1:0-17395 GCA_964461335.1 uncultured Oscillospiraceae bacterium | reverse complement strand
TGTGCCGTGGTTAAGCCCTCCATTGACAATCTGATTTTTGACGTCTTTTTCGGGCTCGTTGGTCTTGTCTCCGCTCACCTTAACCTTGCCTTTATATTCGTTTGAACCGGTATAAAGAGAGCTGTCGAGAACGCCTGCGTTTACATTGTTGAGTTTAACGCCGCTGCTTTTTATGATGCGCCATGCGTTTTCCATGCCGATGGCCTTATAGTGCAACGAATTGTTCGGGTCGGTATAGAGGGGGTCGCGAAGGGGGCTGCAGGGAGAACCCTCTGCGTCCTTGCCGTAAACTTCAACATTGGGGAAGGCTGTTTCGACGCCGCTCATGGCAATGGCGGTGTCCAGCAGCCTCGTAAGCTCGGCTTCTGATCTGCTTTTCGTTTCTATTTGATACAGGTTGATAGTCTCAATCTCGCCGACAATGACGCCGCCCAACTGCTCGATTGCTTTTTTAGCCTCACCTTTCCCTACATCGTCATTGAACACGATAATGAGCTGGTTGAGAGGTACAATGCCCCATTCTTCGGTTTCACTTAAAAGTGAAGCATCGGGGGCTTTGTAGTTTAGGAGCTTGGATGGACTCCCCGAAAGGATATGCTTTCCGTTTATAAGCTGAAATATATTGGCGCCAAGCCCAGCCACTAACGCTATGATAAGTATAATTAAGAGAGCGCTTCGTCCGCCCGGCCTTTTTGAGCCGCCGCCGCCTGCAGGGGCTTGATATTGCGGTTGCTGCGGTGGAATATACTGCCTTTGAGGCTGAAGCTGTGGAGACTTCGTTGGCTGTTGTGGGTAAGCATTATAGGTTGTCTCGCCTTGGTGGTTTATCGGCTTTGCTTCGATATTATTTCTCTCAACATTTGCCCCGCACTTCGAACAGAATTTTGCGTTGAAGCTAACTTCTGATCCACAATCTTTGCAAAACATAGAATTCCCTCCTAAAAGCGCTTTTGCTCATCTCTTTTTTAATTCGATTGTCACGCGGCTTTGCAAGTTGTAGTCATCAACAACTGCTACCCATGTATAATCATAGGTGCCGCGTGGCTTGCCGTTTTCTGTGGTAATCGGAATATCAATATAGTCAGGCTTAATCGTATCGCTTACCTCTAAGGTGGGATCTATAAAGAAATCGTCAAGATCAAGATATAACCTAAGCGTATTGCCGGCAAGCTCGCCTGTGAAAAGCCGAGGCTCGAGTGCAAGGGAATCGGCATATGACTCGCCGTTTATTGTGCCCTCGTACGGCATAATAGCGCACTCAAACTGTTTGCCTGCATAGATTTCTATCCAGAGGAAGATTTCTCCCATGCCTATGGGTTCCCATGCGCCGCTGCTCTCTATGGAATAATACCGGCGGAATGTCATATCCCAGATACCACTTGCGTCTAACTCTTGCTGGGCTGGTGTTTCCACCGGGGTTTCAATTGGAGCAGGCTCATTTAGCTCTTCTCTAGCTTGTGTTTTTACTGGAGGCTCAATTGGGGTGGTCTCCTCGTTTATTTGAGTTTGCGGTGTGTTTAAGTTGCCCTTTTTGAATAAACTTAAGCTGCCTAAAGAACTTTTAACGTAGCCTGCTATGGCCAAACCCCATACCACAAGCACCAATGCCAAGAGGACTATTACTATTCCATTTCGGTTTTTTGGTTTATTCACATCATTCACCTGCGATTACTCGTTTTTAGGGTGTTGCTGCATCTTTTAGCCTTATTAGCGGCGTCTACTGGAGCTATCTTTTGTATTTTAGCTTTTTACCAAAGAGCTCTGTCAGCATTTTCTTAATATCGATATAGTGGGAGTGTGTATGCGAAAACTTGGACTTTTCTCGAAGAGCTTAACTACTGTGTTACGGATATTTTATTTTTCACAACACTAAGCGTAGAACCCTTCGCCGGAATTGAAGCGGCGGTTCTATCCCATTATCCCCGTAAACAGCTTTTCAATATAGGTCTGCCCCTAGTTTTGTGTCCGGAAAGGTTGGTAGGAAAACGAATGATAACTCCATCGGTCAGTTGACCGCTTAATGATAATATATCGCTTGTGCAGCACTGTGTCAAGGGTTGCACAAGCCGCATGCAAACCTTTACAGAGCGACTGTTGAAAGATACTATTCTTCATGCGGCGGGCAATTTGGCTATTTGCGGTGCAGCGCCTGTAAGCTTAGCTTGAATGAGGTGCACTTCGTTATAATAGTGAACCCAAAGCTAACTTAGCACCTGAGCTTCATACATGCAGTTTTAAACCTCGCCTTAACATGTAGTAAAAACAGCCTTATTCCTTCCGCTGCTTTTGGCTGAGTATAGGTTATTGTCTGCTATTTTTATTAAATCGTCTTTCTTCATGTTAGCAGTTGAGCAGCAAACTGCGCCAATGCTAATAGTTAAGTTGCCGCCCGGCTGTTTGCCCTGATATTTAAACTCATACTCTTCCACAGTTTTCCTTATCTTTTCCGCAGCTATTTTAACCCCGCTCACTGAAGTTTGGCAGCAAATAATGGCAAACTCCTCCCCGCCGTATCTGCATAATATATCGGTTTGATACAAAACCTCTTTCACAACTGTAACCAATGTTTGTAAAAGCTCGTCTCCTGCTGGGTGGCCGTTATAGTCGTTATATGTTTTAAAATAGTCTATGTCAAACATAATCAACCCAAAATCATTGATGCTTTTATCCGCACCTTGGCCATATGTTTGCAAGCGGTTTACAAGGTCAATTTCTTGCTGTAACCTTTCATCGAAGAAATATCTGTTATAGGACTGCGTCAGCCAATCCCTTGTTGCCAAACTCTGGAGCCTCTCGTTAAGCACCATAACCTCTTTTAAGTTATTTTTATGCTCTGTAATATTCCGTTTTAAAATGATGGTCCCTATATGATTGCCGCTTATACAAACGGGTGTTATTTCTACTACATAATAGGCTATTGTTTCATGTATGGGCTTGGGTATCTCAAAGCTCACCCTTTTTTGCGCACTAACCGCTTCGCCCAAAAACGCCATGAACCTATTCACATCAGCTTCGCCATAGTTCTGCTTAACTATTTCACCAATGCCGACTTTTCTGGATATACCGGTAAAACCCTCTATAAAAGCTTGGTTATAATCAATGACTTCAAAATCCTCACCTATTACTACATAACTGTCAGAAATTAAATCAACAACTGTTTGCAGGGCAATGGGGATTACATTCAGGAAGTCGAACTTTACCATTGCTATAATAAAAAAACTGATGGTTATAGCAAAGGCAATATTTTCGATTGCCGCTGACCAGTCAAATATCTTAAACGTGCTGATTGTATCAATTATCAGCGAGAGTATAATGCCAATAAATATTAAAGAAGACTGCTTGGAAAAAACACCATAATTCTTTATAGAAAAAATTAAGAGATATACCAAACCAACCCCTATACACGCATAAGAATATACTGTGTGTATCGTAAAATAAAAACCAAAGACTTGTTCTGAGGGAATAAGGCTAAATACAGTATAAAAATAGTGATGACTCTGATTTGTGAGCAGCACAACAGTAGAAATTACAGGTACGATAAAAAGCAGGGCATGCACCCATGAAAACTTTATTTTAGTTCGGGCGAATATTAACCCCGTAAATAAGATTGAAATTGATACGAGAATCGTACCCAAAAAGTACAACCGTTCGCAAACTGCCTGTATCCATGGGACATTGTCAAAAATCAAATACAACAGGGTTGCGATATTCCACAAGAGGGTGCTTGCAGTCATACTTAAAACAGCATAATGAATTTGCCTTTTCGGCGTCCTTTTTGCCACCAGCAATAAAAAATATAATATCACAAATGTTGATAAAGCAAGAAGCAAATTTATAATATTGACATTGTCCAATGTGGAGCCCCCATGTATGATTTATACGGCAGCAAAAGCCGTAAGCGTTCGTTAGTGTGTTGTTGAGACATATTGCTTTATTAAGGAAATCTTAAAATTAAAAAGATCCTTTCCCAATTCTACCACAAATATAATGAAAAATTATATGCAAGAAAGCGGAAACTGCAATTTGATTTGCAAAAAGACTTGTATGTTGCTTAAGCAGCGCAAAATAACAACAACTTTAAGAACTATTCAGCTAAGGTCTATAATGTCGTACTCATTATTTAGCAAATCAATAAATAGTAGTTTATTTCTAAGTAGATTCTCTTTGCCAATTAAAATCTTCACTGTCTCGCTTACTTCTATTGAGCTTATTAATGCAGGTGTAAATGAGGGGGTCCCTAACTCCTTTTCAAGCCCTTGCGAAAAATTGTCAGCATAAATTTTAGAGAGCGTTCTTTCTCCCGGGTAAATAGTGGATACCTGCCCATACCACCCTGCAATTGCGCCATGAACAAGAGGAATGCCCAAATTATCGCAGACATTTTGAAGTATAAATCTTGATGGTATGTTGTCAAGCGCATCTACAACTACATTATGCTCGCATAAAAGCTGCTCTGCATTAGCTTCAGTTACAAATTCTCTAACAGGCTTCACTATTATCTTGGAATTAATGCTACTCATTCTCTCTTTTGCTGCAAGCGCCTTATTTTTACCAAGGGATGCTTCGTACATAAGAATCTGCCTATTCAAATTGCTTTCTTCGAATACATCCCCATCTATTGCAGTAATTGCGCCTACGCCTAATCTGCCTAACATTTCTATAATATATCCGCCCAACCCCCCGCAACCTACTACACATACTTTTGAATTATTTAGGATTATGTTTTCTTCTAAGGATAAGGCCTTAATATTCCTTTTATATCTTTCCATCAGCCGCCACCTACAGGTGGGAAAAGCGAGACTGTGTCACCCTCATTAAGTTGAGTATCGGCTTCACTTCTCCTGCCATTAATCATTATTATTGCAACATCTTCTTCAGGGATGTTAAGCTCTTTTATAATGGCTTTAGGTGTAGATGCTCTGCTTAGCTCAATTATAGTTTCCTTTGCTCTGCCTGCCCTAAGGCTTGCAAACAGCTTTACAACGAGTTTCATTTAATCACCCCCAAAAATACAACTATCTGCCCTGTATTTTAAAGCTTGCTTCATTACCCTGGTTTTTTGCATAAAAACCTAGGGCAAGCCTATATGGGCCCGGGCAGCCGGGCGGCAGAAATGCCACTCTATCCCCTGGGTTTATAATATAGTTTAAATCCTCTACAAACCCATTGACAAATATTACTTCTATTTCAGTAAGCGCGATATTAAGCAGCTTTGCAAGCGCTTCGCCTGTGAGAGGCTCTGTAAGTTTTAGCATATATGGCGGCTTTCCGTAGCTTTTTCTCAAGAATGCATCAAGCTGGAGAAACCCCCTAACTTCTATTGTGCTTTTAAGTTTATCTTCCACTCGAATAATCTCCCAGAATTATTTTAAATAATAAAGGCCGGACAATAATGCCCGGCCAATTAGCTTTAACTATTATTGTGCAGGCGCTGCTTCCAGTTTAGCATAAACTTCGTCTATTTCCTCAGGTGTAAAGTCCCAAACTACATTATGCGGTGCAATCGGCTCATACTCCATAAATTCGGGCAACCTGTCATGTGCATTTGTAAAGCCTGCTTTTTTATTAAATGCACGCTCTACAAGAAGTACAGATTCACCGAGTTTATCAACATCTGCAGCTGTAAGCGCAATTCCATACTGAGCATTAATCATATCAATAAGGGCCTGGTACCCTCCAGGGTTATCTGCTATGCCAAAGTAAACGAACAGGCACATTCCTGTGCTGTCAACAGCAGCAGTTCCGATTTGCAGAGCTCTTGAGTATTCGATTTGGCCATCCTTTTTAAGAGGGTCAATATCTGCCCCAACCTTTAATATGTTGCCAGATATGCAGTAGCCTGCTGTATGGTCTGCGCCCATTGGGGTAGTTGCATATGTTAGGCCTATACCCTTTATTGCACGTGGGTCATATGCAGGTATTGCCTGACCTTTTACTACCGGTACCCTGTAAAGCCCGCAGAGCTTGCCAACAGCAGCACATCCGCCTGCTATAATTCGCGCCATAGGTGTTGGTTCTGCCATTTGTTTAACTATTGCAAGGCATGCCTCCCCATCTCCCCATGGAATAAGCCCTCCGTCCATTGCTGTTGCAAGTGCAACTGCAACTTCAATGCTGTCAACACCTACATCATCCATCGCTCTATCTATATATGCAATAGCATCAAGGTCTTCAATGCCTGCATCAGCGCCAAGCCCCCAAATGGTTTCGTATTCAAACCCGCTTGTTACATATTTACCTTGTTTGTCTGCATACCACTGAGAACATCTTATAATGCACCCGCGGTGGCAGCCATGGGAAACCTTGCCTTCCCCGCCACGCTCAGTTATTGTGGCATTAAGAGTTTCACCTGATATATTGTCCGCATGCTCAATGCGCCCTGCTGTAAAGTTATATGCAGGGAAGCCGCCAGCCTCGTTTATAATGTTAACCAAGACATCTGTTCCGTAAGCTGCAAGCCCCTGCCCTGATACAGGGTGATCCATAAGCGCTTTTGCAAACACTTTTGATGCTTCCTTGAATTTATCAGGCTCAGCAATTGGAACTGAAGG
Organism: uncultured Oscillospiraceae bacterium; assembly: GCA_964461335.1. Classification (GTDB taxonomy): domain Bacteria; phylum Bacillota; class Clostridia; order Christensenellales; family CAG-138; genus JAKJBL01. The sequence continues at coordinate 10,844 of CAYWTY010000035.1, read as the reverse complement.
TGCGCCAGTATCATCTATAACAACAGCTTTAACTTTCTTTGAGCCAAGTACTGCACCAAGCCCACCGCGCCCTGCACTGCGGATATTGGATTCCGGGTCTTTAAAGGATATATTTGCTGCAGGCAGCCTATATTCACCTGCAGGCCCTGCAAGTGCAATGCCGATTTTGTCGCCATATTTTGCGTTTAGGATTTCTATTGCTTTATAGTTGCCGCAGCCATTAAGAATTTCTTCAGGCGCTTCCTCAATAGTTACCCCATCCATAGTTACTTTAATAATGTAGAACTTATCATCCTCAGGCATACCTTCTATTACTAATGCCTTTATGCCCATCTTTGCCATTTGCTGAGAGAATGTGCCGCCTGTATTACACTCCTTAATGCCCCCTGTTAATGGGCTTTTGCCACCAACTGAAAGACGCCCGGAGTTAGGAGCTGTTGTTCCGCTAAGCAAGCCAGGCGCAAATATTAGTTTATTGTTTTTCCCAAGCGGGTGGCATGTCGGTTTTACTTCATCATTGATAAAGTTGGATGTAAGAGCTCTTCCGCCAAGCCCAAGATACTTCTCAGGCACAGCTTCTGTTGCAGCTTCTTTGGTTGACATGTTGACACGAATAAATTTTAGCATAAAAATACCCCCTTATAATTTGGCTTTAGCAGTTAAACTGCTGTCTTTGGTGCATAGTTGTAGTAACTAAGGTGACCAAATCCTTTCCAAACACCGGGAGGCAACAAAGTTTCCTATGATACCCATGGGTTAATGCTCATAGCGAAAGCCTTAGAAACATTAACTCGGATTTGATATTTATCATTATCTATGTTATAACATATTTTTACTATTAATGCAAGTTAGAAAATATTTTGCTGCATTTGTTCTATAAAAGCGATTCTTTTTATAACTCTATTAAAATAATGCGTTTATAGGCAAATATTAATCTCTGCTATTTACGCTAAAAAATAGGCAATGCAAACAGGTCCGTTCATAAACACACCCACTAAATACACTTTATAGCTTTTTCATATAATAAATTTTGATTATTACAGCAATGGCCATTTGTGCCATAGCAGCAAAAACCAAAGTATAAAAGACTGTTTTATTAACATAACCTATAATAATCCCTGAAAAGATCATAAGACCTGAAGTTATCTGCATTAAAGGCATGCCTGACTTTTGCCTGATAAGCTTCTTTCTTTCATCATTTTCTTCATTGTAGAGCTTCCTTAGCGCTGTCTCATCCTTTAGGCACTTGTGATATCTAAATGCTTTAATTAAGGGCAAAAGCACAAAGGCAATAAGCAGACCTCCCTGGAAATTGAATATTTCGTTATCAGCAAAAGTTTTTGAAAAGCTAAAAAGGTCAAACCGGAAAACAACAATAAAAGCCGTTGAAATAAGCGCTAAAGCCATTAAAATAAAACATCTTCTTTTTATTATTATCTTATAAGACTCCATATTTGCTGCCCCTCCTTAAATATCATTATCAAATTCGCTAAGGTCGAAAACATCCTCGATTTTTTTACCAAAGAACCTTGAGATTTTATACGCAAGCCCCAAGGATGCAGTGTATTTGCCTATTTCTATGGAGGTAATGGTCTGCCTCGTAGCCCCCACTGCCATAGCCAGCTCTTCCTGCGACATCTTCTTTTCTTTTCTAAGCGCTTTTATTCTTGTTTTCAAATCTATTCTCATTTCAAGCAAATTATGCAAAGCCGGCTTTGCAGTAATAGTATAGCCCACTTTGCATTTATTGTCAAGCTGACTTTGCATAAATGTGGATATGCAAGAAAGGCGGAGCTATAATACCCAAGGCCGACTACTTCATTTTCTTCATCAATATACGTAATTCCTGCGCTTTGCCTTCAGCATATATATCCTGGCATTGTAATTGAGCTGCTGCCGGTTTCTTTAAGTTTAAGCTCTTTAAGGAGGCTTGCTGGCTGTATTGCCCATTTGCCAAATCTATTGCGTATGCCTTCAACTGCATCATCAAGCTTATCGCGTTTAGCACGCTGAAGCGCATCGTCAAAAAAGGTTAGCTGCTCTGGCCTTGCCTTTGGCACAAGCTTAATAGCGCGTACTGTAAGTGAACGCACCTTTACTCCTAAATTGTAATTTTCCTTAAAGAGCCTGTTTGCAAGCAGGCTAAGCTCAAGCGGGCTCTGCGTCGGGAAGTTAAGCTGTGCCTGGTGCTGCTTGAAAAACAGAGTACTATCCCTTACTGTAAGCTGCACGCCGCTTGCCATAAGCTCATGAACGCGGAGCCTGTGGCCTAAATCCTGCGAAAGATAGAGAATAACGCGCCATACTTCATCAAAAGTTTCAAGGTCTGCATTACATGTAATTCCATGGCCTAGCGATTTTACAGGCGAAACATATTCCTTGTGCATAACAGGCGATATGTCCTCCCCGTTTGCAAACGCCTTTAGCATAAGCCCGTTTTTCCCGAGCCTGCCTTGCAAAAGCGTAAGAGGTGCATTTGCAAGGTCGCCTATTGTATATATCCCGTATTCTGCAAGCTTATTTTTAGTAGCTCTGCCTACATATATAAGCTCATCTGCAGGGAGCGGCCAGACTTTTTGTTTAAAATCCTCTTGCGTAATCGTAGTTATTGCATTGGGCTTTTTCATATCCGAGCCAAGTTTTGCAAAAACTTTATTAAACGAAACACCAATGCTTACAGTGAGCCCAAGTTCCTCTTTGACTTTAAAAAGAATCTCTTTTGCAATTTCTCCTTGGCTGCCGAAAGCTCTGCTGCTCTTAGTTACATCAAGCCAGCATTCGTCCATACCAAAAGGCTCGACTAAATCCGTATAGCGCAAATATATTTCACGCACTAACCTCGAATATTTTAAGTATTGCTCATATTGAGGCTGGAGCATAATGAGGTTTGGGCAGGCGCGCCTTGCCTCATAGTTTACCATGCCTGTTTTAACCCCAGCCTTTTTTGCAAGCTCTGATTTTGCAAGCACTATGCCGTGCCTGTTCTCTGTGCTGCCGCATACAGCAACTGCTTTGTTTTTAAGCGCAGGGTTAAGCATTATTTCGACGCTTGCATAGAAGCTGTTTATATCGCTGTGCAATATTGCCCTTGCCACTCTTTATTTCCCCCTTGACACGACGGTTCAGTATGCGTATTATTATTATACGAACCAATATTCGTGTTTGTACATAGAATATAGCGAATTTATGTTCGCGAGTCAATGGTAAATATCAACATAGTTCGTGGGAGGTCACAGATGCAATTTGGTGAAAAGCTTAAGGCTGCGCGCAAGGCGGCAAAACTCTCCCAGAGCAAGCTTGCAAAAGCAGTGGGCGTTTCTTCGCGCACAATTCAGTTTTATGAGATGGGTGAAAGAGAGCCGAGAAAAGCATCAACTGTTTTAGCGCTTGCACATGCGCTTGGTGTAGGAACAGACTATTTTTTTGATGCAGACGAGTTTCTCCGCACACAGGAGCAGGATGCGTTTTTGAGTGAAGCCGCATCAAGATATGGCTCGCGGGGCAGGGCGCAGGCACAGCTTCTTTTAAACCAAGCGAATGCGCTTTTTGCAGGCGGGGAGCTTACGGAAGACGACAAAGTAGCCTTCTTCCAGGCAATAACCGAAATTTATTTTGATGCAAAGGGCAGAGCTAAAAAGTATACGCCAAAGAAATACTTAAGCGCATACGATAAAGCGCTTGATGTGGAAAATTAAAATCTGCCTACTACATTAGGAGAGCTTGCGTGCAAGGGTTTATTTTTAAAGAAGCAGAGCGGCTAAAAACAGAATATGGCACAGCCGACCCATTTGAGCTTGCTAATGCGCTTAACATCCATTTGCGCTTTAGGCAGGGGTTGGGTGCGCTTAAGGGCTTTTATTCTGTTGTTTTCAGGGAACGCTATATAGTAATTAACGACAGCCTGAATGAGCGCGATACATTGCTTGTTTTAGGCCATGAACTTGGGCATGACAGGTTCCACCAGCAGCTTGCAAAGGTAGCGCCGCTTAAGGATTTTATGCTCTACAACATGGCATCGCGTGCAGAATATGAGGCAAATGTCTTTGCTGCAGAGCTCTTAATTGCAGATGCTGCAGTAGCAGAGTGCATTGCTGAAGAAATGGATTATTTGAAGCTGTGCGTGAGCCTCGGGTTCCAGCCCCAGCTTATGGCGTTTAAGCTTTATAGTATGATGCAGCGCGGGTATAAGCTAAACCTGCCCGAAGTGCCCAACGGCGGGTTTCTTAAAAAGTAGAAGTATGGGGAAGAATGCAAAAGTTTATGTGCCTGTGCTTGCCGCATTTTCAACAGATGGCACGCTTATGCCAAAACAGCTCTGCTGGGAGGACGGCACGCTTTATACAATAGAACGCGTAGTGGATATTCGCCCTTCACCTGCGCTAAAAGCAGGCGGCCAAGGCGACAGGTATACGATACAAGTTCAGGGGAAGTCGAGCTATCTTTTTTTTGAGCACAATACGGATACTTACTCAGCTAAGCTTGGAAGATGGTTTGTGGAGCGAAAACAATAAGTCTATTGCAAGAAAGGGGCATAATATGAAATTAAACTGGGTCACAATTCGGGTTAATGAGCTTGAAAGGAGCCTTTTCTTTTATACTCAACTGCTAAAGCTTGAAATAGCAGCAAGGTTTCTAAGCGGCGAGAAGCATATTGTTATGCTTGGCAAAGCAGACGAAGCTAAAATAGAGCTGATTTATGAAGCGGGCAAATCAGTTGAAACTCCAGGCAAGGGCGTAACAATAGGGCTTGAAGCGGATGATTTGGATGTGCTTGTGCATCTTCTTAAAGAGCAAGGCTTAGCTCTAACAGGCCCGATTTCCCCAAACCCGAAGCTTAGGTTTTTCTTTGTTAAAGACCCTGACGGTTATTCTGTACAGCTTGCAGAACATAAGGAATAAAGCGTTTATTCGTAGCGAAGCGCCTCAATAGGGTCGAGCTTTGCTGCTTTATTTGCAGGGTAGTAGCCGAAAAACACGCCTATAAACATAGAAAAGCACACAGCAAGTGCAATGGAGCCAAGCGCAGGTCCTCTTGCTGAGCCTAAAAGGGAGCTGCCCCAATAGCCGAGGCCTCCGCCGAGCAAAACTCCGAACACACCGCCAATAAGGCAGATTATAGTGCTTTCTGTTATGAACTGCGCTCTGATGTTTGCATTTGTAGCTCCAAGCGCTTTGCGCATGCCGATTTCGCGCGTGCGCTCAGTAACCGAAACAAGCATAATGTTCATAACCCCAATTCCCCCAACAAGGAGAGAAATGCCCGCAATAACAGAAAGCGCTGTGTTAATTGTGCCTGCCATTGTGTTTACTTGCTTAATTATACTTTCCATGCTTGTTGTCGCAATATTGTATTTCTCGTTATTTATATAAAAGCGGTTAAAGAAGGCGCTAAGATTTTCTGCAAACGCTGTGCTGTTTACCCCCTCTTTGACCATTACCATAAGGCTCTGGTGATAAGGGCTTGAAAAAGAGAGCCGCTTTGCGAGAGTTAAAGGGATATAAAGCGAAGTTGTTACATCCTTGTCTGAGGCAAGCGAAGCGTTCATTGCATTAAGCTCATACTCGTAAACCCCAATAATATTTAGGGTATAAATCTCCCCATTAATATGAACGCGAAGCTCCTCCCCAAGCGCACGGCTTATATTGCCGCCAAACATGTTTTCTACAAGCCTATCTGAAACAAGGGCAGCATAGCGCATGCCTGCTAAATCCTTCTTTGAAAAGTTGCGGCCTGTAAGCAGCTTTAAATTGTTGGTTTGCAAAAACCCCTCGTTTATGCCTACCATATATACATTTGCGTATTTGTGGCCATCGCGCGCTGTGCCGCTGCCCATAGTATGGCTTAAGCCCACATTTTCAATTTCAAGCGGATACCTTTCAAGCATGAGCGAAATCATTTCATCCGTAATAAGGCTCCCCTCATCAGGTTCGGAAAAATGGCCAATCATTCGGCTAAACCCCATGTTCGGGAAGTCGTGCTCCCTGTTTTGAAGCGAAATACCAATATTCGAGCCGCCCAAGTCATTCATTGCAGATGTAATTGCGCCGCTCATGCTGTTGCCGACTGTAAGTATTGCTATAACTGAGGCAATGCCTATTATTATGCCGAGCATAGTTAAAAGCGCGCGCATTTTGTTCGCTCTAAGGCCCTCAAGCGCAAGGCGGATGTTTTCTGCTGTATTCATGGTAGGGCCTCAGCTGCGCTAAAGCTGCCATCATACATTGTAAGTATGCGGTCTGTTTCTTTTGCAAGCTTTTCATTATGCGTTATAAGCACGATTGTTTTGCCAAACTCGCTGTTTAGGGTATGAAAAAGGTCCATTACAAGGCGGCCTGTTTTTGAGTCAAGCGCGCCTGTTGGCTCATCTGCAAGCAAAATTGCAGGGTCATTTGCCATTGCGCGCGCAATAGCAACACGCTGCATTTGCCCGCCTGAAAGTTCTGTTGGCTGGTGCGTTACCCTATCCGACATTTCAACAAGCTCTAAAAGCTCTTGGCTTCGCGCCATGCGCTCACGATAAGGCACGCCTGCATACATCATAGGCAGCTCCACATTTTTAAGTGCATTTGTGCGGGGGATTAAGTTGAAGTTTTGGAACACGAACCCAACCTTGCGGTTTCTAATAGCTGAGAGCTCCTCATCGTCAGCCTCTTCTATTATTGTTCCATCAAGCGTATAGCTTCCTGATGTAGCTCTATCGAGCGCGCCAATAATGTTCATAAGCGTTGACTTTCCTGAGCCTGATGCGCCGACTATTGCTATAAACTCACCTCTACGCACTTCAAGGTCTATGCCATGGAGGATTTCAAGCTCATTAGGCTCCCCTATATAAAAGCGCTTTACTATTGCTTCCATTTTAATTATTGGCATTCATATTACCTCTGCCGCATTGCAGCAAACGGCCTTATGCTTCTTAGCGACTCAAGCGCAGGGGAATCTTCAACAAGCATAATTTCGCTGCCTATCATAGCGCGAAACTCGCTTGGGTTGTTGAGCAGGCGTAAGCCCTCATTCACGCCTTCGCCACCTATTTCAACATTCAAATCGCTTTCAAGCCCTATGCTGACTAAGAGTTCTTCAATTTTGTATTTACCGTTTTTAAGCTCGTTTAAAATAAGGATGTAGCTATTTCCATCCTCCTTTTCAAAAAGCGCATCAAAAGGTACAGCTAAAACCGCATTTCGTTCTTCAACAATATAGTTAAGCCGCACGCTCATGCCAATTAAAAGCCCGCTGTTTGCATCTTCAACAGCCACCTCTGTTGAAAACAGCACATCGCCCGCTGTATTTGTCTGCCCGAGTGCGTTCTTTTGCGAAGTAGGCGCAATGCTGCGTAAGGAGCCGTTTATAACTGCATCGCCTGTTGCGTCTGATTTTATGGTAACAGGCATACCAGGCTTAACAGTGCCAATATCATAGCCTGAAACAGCAGACTCAACGCGTAAATCCGAAACATCTTCAACTACAAACAATAACCCTGCGCCATTTGCCCCGACTTTTGCATATACGGCTGTAATAGTGCCGCCTTCTTCTGCTTTTATGCGCGTGTTTTCTAAATCCTCCTGCATTTGGGCAAGCCTTAAAAGCGCGGCATCCGTGTTTGCGTTGGCTCTTGCAGAGCTTAGTGCGTTTTTGCTGCTTTTTAGCTGCGCTTTTGCGGATTTTTCAGCAGATTCAAGCGAAATGAGCGCAGCGCGATAGTTGGCGTAGGCTGTATCCTGCGTATAGGCATACTCTTTTAGCGTTGAATCCGAGTTTGCATGTGCAGCATCGCGCTGTGTCTTTGCATTGTTGTATGCGCTCTGTGCATTTTTAAGCGCTGCCTGCGCTGCATCTTTTGCCCCGCTGCTTGCGTTAAATGCAGCAAGAGCAGCCTGATACGCCTCTGAGCCAAGCGCCTTTTGCTTTTCAAGAAGAAGGTTATGCTCAGCAGCCTCAAGTACAGACCTTGCTTGCAAAACCTTATTAGAGTCCATTAGGGTTTCAGTAAGTGCAGCTTGGAGCGCTGCCTGAGCAGCTGCGCGTGCGCTTTCTGCATCAGATATTGCAGCAGAATTATCAGTTGGAGGGGTAAGCACCTCAAAGTTCGCTTTAGCTGTGTTAAATGCATTTTCCGCATTGGTTAAGTTGGTTTGTGCTGCCTCTAATGCATTTAAAGCTGAAGAATATGCAGAATCCGCAGCTGCAATATTTGGGTTGTTTGCTAAGTTAAGCGCAGCTGAATACGCTCTTTGCGCCTTCTGCCACGCATCGTATGTTGCCCTAACATTATTTTCAGCAGCAAGCACAGCTGTATTTAGCCCTTCGTCAAGCATCTCTTTAGCTAAAATGTAATTATCAGAAGCAGATTTTACCTGAGCAAGCGCAGCACTAGCTGAAACCCCTGTTGTAAGTTCCTGCGTTTCAATTTGGTTTATGAGTATGCTTGCATCAAGCTCGCATAGGAGCTCACCTGCTTCTACATAATCGCCCACTTTTACATGAACTGCTTTTACAGGGTAGACTTGTGTTGAATAGACCATATTACTTTTGTTGCTCTCTACTGTGCCTGTGCCCCCTATTGAGCTTACCAAGTCTGCCTTTTTAAGTATGCCTGTTTCAGAAAACGCGACCATGGATGCGAACTTCTTAGTCTGCAGAGAGCAATTTACAATAACGCCTGCAATAAGCAGCACTAAAACAGCAAGAATAATAAAGCGCTTAATGCGTTTTGCTCTTTTTTTGCTTTTTGGGTTTAGGGGAGGCTGATCACTTCCTTTGTTTGTGTTGAACAGCGCTTTTGTTTCCATTTGACAATACCTCTCCCATTAAATATACGCATACAAAATTAAGTATAACAAATTCAGCATGTAAAGTGAAAGTTTAAAGCAACTTGAAGTATAATTTGCATTTGTATATAAAGTGCTTTTAACAGTACACAACTTATGCTATAATACTTCACAGAGCCGTATTTTTGCTCGTTTATTTTTTTAACCGCAAAATTGTATAAGGAAGCTCTAAATGAAACGAGAAAAAGCAGCCCGAGGTTTAATCATGTATAGCGAGAGCCGCCTTTTTAAGGTGGCCTCAGCTGCGCTTATTCTTGGGTTTTGCTTGACAATAGGCTATTCCTATCTTTCCTCACACAGGCTTGTAAGGGAAATTTACGAGGCTGAAACGCGAAGCACGATTATTGACTTTAAAAAGACATTCTTAAAAAATACGGTTGACAATTTTATAAGCCAGCTTGAAGAAGAGCTTAATATAAATAAGGAATTTTTAAGGGTTAGTGTTGATACCCATTATGCTTCGCTAAAACATATAACAGACCTTAAATGCAGCGACTTTTTACAAGCCCTATACAGCGAATTCGATCTTCTGAACAACAGGAAGCAGGATATCCCAAAATGGACTGTGCTTATTTGGGACAATAGCGGCAAAATATTATACTCACCTATATGGTGCAGCCAAAAAGAGCCGAATGCAGCTCTTGAAGAAATTAAGCCTTGCATGTCAAGCTTTAAAACTATTGAATATTCGGGCATAAACTGCCTTTTCGGATACAGTAAGAAGTATTTAAGCTATATAACTAAAGCAAAAGCCGAGGCATCAATAAAAAGCATGCATTTTGGCTATGGCTCCTACATTTGGGTTTATGAAGTGCTTAATTATGATGGCGGGGAAAACTACGCCATAACGCGCATCAACACTAAAATGCCGCAAACTGAGGGCACATACTTATCAACAAGCTTTAGGGATGGAATTGGGAACCGCCCGTATTTAACTGAGCTTCACGGCTTAAAAACAAGTGGCGAGCTTTTTGTGCCGCACTACTATAAAGACCGTAAAAGCGGCAAAGTCACCGAAGAAACCTCTTACGCAAAGCTTTATAAAGAGTTTAATTGGGTTGTCGCAATGGGCATGCATTATGATGAAATGGAAGAGTATATAGCGAGCACAAATGCTAAGGCGCTTAACCTCGCACGTTCCAAAACGCAAAATATGCTTGCTGTGCTTATAGTGTTTATGCTTGCCTTTATTGTAGTTATGCTCCTATGGGAAAAGCTTAGCTATAAGCAAAGCAAAGCCCAAATGGAAGCGGAAATAAACATAGATTCGCTTACTATCGCAAAAAGCCGCAAATTCGGGATAAGCTATTTGGAGCAGGCATTTAAGAAGTACACGAGGGACAGCAGCCTTAATATTGCACTTATTGTTTTTGATGTTGATAATTTTAAAAAGATAAACGATGTTTATGGGCATGTTGGCGGAGATGGCGTATTAAAAGAAATCGTGCTTGCAGCAAATGCAACAATCCGCAGTACGGACATTTTATTCCGCTTGGGCGGTGACGAGTTTGTTGCAGTTTTTAATGGTGTTAGCGAAAGAGATGCTGATACTTGCGCACTAAAGGTGCTTAACGCAGTTTCGTCTTTAAAATATATGATTAATGACGAGGAGCTTGCGCTTTCAATTTCAGTTGGCTTAGCGCGCTTTTTAGAAAGTGACACAGAGTACCTTGACTCACTTAAGCGTGCAGATAAGGCAATGTATATTTCAAAAGAAAACGGCGGGAACAGGCTGACTGCAGGCTAAATAAATGCGTTTGTACCACTAAGGAGCATATGGAGCGCCTGATTTTCCATGTTGATGTTAATAGCGCCTTCCTTTCTTGGGAGGCTGCAAAGCGCGTTTTAGAAGGCAAGCCGGACCTTCGGCTTATACCCTCTGCTATTGCCGGGGAGCGCAGCAAGCGCAGAGGCGTAATCTTAGCAAAGTCAATACCTGCTAAAAATTTTGGCGTTACAACATGTAGCGGCGTCAAACATAGGTTACACATCTGTGCAAGGAAAGCTGTCATGGG
>CAYWTY010000034.1:0-18538 GCA_964461335.1 uncultured Oscillospiraceae bacterium | reverse complement strand
GCGTAGCTCAGTTGGCTAGAGCATTCGGTTCATACCCGGAGTGTCGTTGGTTCGAATCCGACCGCCGCTACCATATCGGAGCAAAGTCCGCTCCACGCAAAATCCCGGTTCGCAAAAGCGGCCCGGGTTTTTTTGTGCCGTTCCCTTGTTCCTCCTTATACGCAATAGGTCAAGTTCGCATCGGCTAAGCTCTTGTAAACGCGGGCTTTGCACGCCGATTTGTCCACTATCACCTTTTTGCGGTCTCTGTCGATGCCCGGAATGGAACAGCTTTTGACGGCACATATATTAACCGAATAAGCATTCTAAAGCCCCAATGGGCTTTTTCCCTGCATATAATTCGTTTCAATGCTAAAAGCAGCCCGCCCGGGCTGCTTGTTTCGTATTTATGTGCAAATTATGGCTTTACCTTAATAATTAACTCAGCCATCAAAGTACTCGCCCCGCTTATAATCATATAATGCGCCGTTTGAGTATAAGTTGACGTTTTCAAGCACTTTGCCCGTGCCTATTGCAACACATGAGAGCGGGTCTTCTGCCAAATAGCAGGCTACCTTTGTGTGCTCTGCAATGAATCTATCCATCCCGTACAAAAGCGCACCTCCGCCTGTCAAGCAAATGCCGCTTTCTACAATGTCAGAAATAAGCTCTGGGGGAGTGCGCTCAAACAGGTTGCGCACGCATTCAAGTATGCTTTGGAGCGGCTCTTCAAGCGCTTCTATCATTTCGTTAGAGCCTACAACTACAGACTGCGGCAGCCCCGAAATCAGGTTTCGGCCTTTAACATCTATAAAAACCTGTTCCTTGCGCGGGTAGGCAGTGCCAATGACTGTTTTCATTTCTTCAGCTGTACGTTCGCCTATAAGAAGATTATGTTTCTTGCGCATGTAGCGCACAATAGAATCATCAAATTTATCGCCTGCAATTTTTATAGATTCGGAAAGCACTGCGCCACCAAGAGAAAGAATTGCAACATCAGTTGTGCCGCCCCCAATGTCAAGCACCGTGCTTCCGCGCGCTTGAGAAATATCTATACCTGCGCCAATTGCTGCTGCAATCGGTTCTTCAATAAGGAAGGTGTGGCGTGCACCCGCTTCTTCTGTAGCATCAATAACTGAGCGCTTTTCAACCTCTGTAACGCCTGAAGGAACACAGACTACAACCCTTGGCTTAAAGAAAATGCGTGTACCAATTACGGATTTTAAAAAGTGGCGAAGCAGACGTTCAGTTAAATCAAAGTTTGAAATTACGCCATCTTTAAGCGGGCGAATAGCTATTATGCCGCCAGGTGTGCGCCCAAGCATTCTGCGCGCTTCCTCACCTACTGCAAGTATACGCCCTGTAATCCGCTCAACTGCAACAACCGAAGGTTCACGAAGAACTATGCCCTTACCCTTTATATAGACCAAAACGCTCGATGTGCCAAGGTCTATCCCTATATCATTGAATTCGAATAATGCCATGCTTTAACCCTATCGCCTTTTAATATTGCTCCAGTGAGCATGCAAAATATCGCTATATATACTTAGCCTGTATAGTATCATACAGCATAAACAGAGCATTTTCAAATACACAAAACATTATTAATAGAAAATTATATAATTGTCAAGGCGCAAAATACAGCAATATATTATTTGACGCGAATATTGCGAAAAGGATAGAATAAACCATCATATCTATTAGCGGAGGGTAAAGAATGATGCGTGTTAGAAGGCTGCAGCTTAGCTATGGCGTTGTGCTGCTGTTGTTTCTCGGGCTTATCTACGGTTGGTCCGTTTTTGTGACCCCCTTGGAACAAGAATTTGCATGGGCGCGCACTCAAACTTCGCTTGTTTTTACGATTTCTATTAGTTTCTTTTGCCTTGGGGGCATTGCAGGGGGGTTTATTCTGCGCAAGCGGTCGAGCCGCTTTGTGCTTAGGCTGTGCGCCTCGTGCATGCTTCTAGGCTTTTTCCTCGCATCGCGTGTACAGGATATACTCTTGCTTTATGTTTCCTATGGCGTGCTTTGCGGCACAGGTGTTGGGCTTGGGTATAACTGCGCTTTGGGTACAATAGGTAAGTGGTACCCGGAAAAGCCGGGGTTCTGCTCAGGAATGCTGCTGCTTGGCTTTGGCTCAGGTGCACTGCTTTTTGGCGCAGGCGCTGCAGCGCTAATAAGCGCATTTGGGTGGAGAACAACATTCGTGCTGTTTTCGCTTTTATTCAGCGCTGTGCTTTTTATTGGGGCGCAGCTTGTACGGCCGCCGCTTGAGCACGAAGCGCTCTCGCTTCCAAAACGCAGAAAACTCCATGATGGGCTTGAGGAGATTAACTACACGCCTAAGGAAATATTAAAAAGGCCTTCCTTTTGGCTTCTGCTTTCGTGGGCTACAATTCTTGGCGCAGTGGGGCTTGCAGTTATTGGCCATGCAGCGCCTATTGCGCTTGATGCAGGGGCGGCTGCGCTTGTAAGCACTGCGCCTGGCATAATCTCTATTTGCAACGGGCTAAGCAGGCTCCTTTTCGGAAGTGCTTTTGATAAATACGGCAAACGAAAGACTATGCTTGTTGATTGTGCTCTTTTTTTCCTTGCAATGCCGCTACTGTATTTTGGCGTCTCTTTAAAGAGCACCTTGCTGCTTATACCCGGCTTTATGCTGCTTGGGTTAGGGTTTGGGGGGGTTCCCTCGTTAATTGCTGCTTCAGTAAACCGCATGTATGGGGAGCACCATTACCCGATTAACCTAAGCATGGCAAACCTCCACTTGATTTTTGCAGCAGCTGCAGGCCCGACTTTAGCAGGGAGTATTCATTTAGCGTTTCACTCCTACTCATCGCTGTTCCCAATTTTGCTTGCGCTTTGCGTGCCTGCAGTACTATTTTCATTAATGCTTAAAAAGGCTTAAACACACATTTACCTCTTCTTTGAGCATAAGATATAAAGTCAGCTCAATAAAGGGGTGCCTTTTATGCCGCAAGGAACACTTATTGCAGAGGTAAAGCAGGAACACGGGCTTCTTCCTATTTCAGGCGCAAAGGTTGAAGTCTTATCCTTGGAAACAGGCGAAACCACAAGCTTAATGACCGATTCAAGCGGGCGCACCCAGGTTATTTCGTTGCCTGCGCCTCCGCTTGCAGCAAGCCTTACCCCGGATAGCCCAATCCTGCCCTTTTCAAGATATACAGTCACAGCAAGCCTAGAGGGGTATTCACCTGTACGCGTTGTAGGCGTGCAGGTGTTCCCTGGAGTTGAGTCTATTGTGCCTATAACAATGGCTCCGCATGGCGTTCCTGCAAGCAGTGCAGCGCAAGCAGTTGTTTTCCCTAAGGTGCAGGTGGAAGACCAAATAGACGAAACAATAATCGAAATCCCTGAACCTGCTGTTCTTTACCCGGGGCCGCGCATGCCTGTAGGGCCTGAAGAACCCAACCGTAAGTTAGAAGAGCCAAATATTGAAGCTGCCCCTGCTAACTCTAAGCTAGCTGAAGCTGTTTTTGCCGAAGTGGATAAGGCTTTTCCTAGAGTATATATCCCTGAAGCAATAATAGTTCACTTGGGCACGCCAGGTTCAAATGCGCGAAATATTACGGTTTCGTTTACAGATTATTTAAAGAATGTCGCAAGCAGCGAAATCCTCCCAACTTGGCCGGATAGTGCGCTAAGAGCGAATATTCACGCACAAGTGGGGTTTGCCCTAAACCGCATATTCACAGAATGGTACCCAAGCCGCGGGTTTAACTTCAATATCACAAGCTCCACAGCCTACGACCAGGCATTTGTACAAGGCAGAAATATCTACGCAAATATAAGCCGCTTAGTTGATAGTATTTTCAATATGTACCCAAGACGGGAGGGGCGGCTCGAACCGCTCTTTGCTTCGTTTTGCAACGGAAGCACAGTAACTTGCCCAGGGCTTTCCCAATGGGGGACAGTTACGCTTGCAGGCCGCGGGTTTTCGCCGCTTGCAATGCTCAGGCACTATTATGGCAAGGATGTTGAACTTGTACGCTCTTCAAATATCCGCGGCATTCAGGCCTCCTACCCTGGGTTTCTGCAGCGGCGCGGAATGCAAAACGAGTATGTGCGTTCTATACAGCGGCAGCTCTTGCGTATTCGCCAAAACTACCCTGCAATTCCCCCCATTTCAAGCGCTACCGGTTATTTTGGGCCTGAAACAGAGGCAGCGGTGCGCGCATTCCAAATAATCTTCGACCTCGGAGTTGATGGCATTGTAGGCAACGCCACTTGGTACGCGCTTTCAAGGGTATATACTGCTGTTGCAGGGCTTGCTGAGCTAGGCGGCACAGGGCTTCCGCTGCCAGGGAGCATTGCTCCATACCCTGGGCAACTTTTAAAAGCAGGCTCATCCGGCGATGCTGTACGTATTTTACAGCGTTACCTCAACGATCTTTCATCAGTTTATGGCAAGCTGCTCCCTGTAGGGGTTGATGGGGTTTTCGGCAATCACACACGCAGAGCTGTACTCGCGTTTCAAAATCTCTTCGGCCTTTTTGAGGATGGCATTGTAGGGCCAAGCACATGGGATATGCTCATGCTTATTTGGAACAATGCTTTTTCGAGCGGCCTCGGTTGACATAACCTTAACCCTCTTAGTATAGTTATAATAAGCTGCCATGAAGGCAGTATCACACCTAAGCGCTTATTAATAAAGCCATGAAGGCTTATCGTCAGGCAGAAGCCTTGACGCGCCTTTGGCTTTATTATTCTTTTAAGGAGGAAACTAATTTGAAAAACATCAGGGCAATGGTTATTTCATCACTATGTGTAGCGCTAGGGGTCGCGCTGCCTCTTGCCCTCCACTCAATACCCAATGCTGGGAGCATCTTCCTGCCCATGCATATTCCTGTGCTTTTATGCGGGTTAATCTGCGGCTGGCCATATGGACTTGCCTGTGGCGTGCTTACACCGCTGCTTTCAAGCCTGCTTACAGGCATGCCGCCTTTTGCAATATTGCCAAGCATGCTTATAGAGCTTGCAGTATATGGGCTTGTTTCCGGCCTTATTATGCAGCGTATAAAGGTTAAAGAAAAACTGGGCAGCCTTTATATCTCTCTTATAGGTGCAATGCTTGCAGGCAGGCTTATTTTTGGCATTGTAAATGCGCTAATCTTTCGCATTGGCGCATACTCAATTGAACTTTGGGTTGCAGCTATGTTCATTACTGCGCTTCCAGGGATAATAATTCAGCTAATTCTGCTCCCTGTACTTGTGCTTGCCCTTGATAAAGCAGGGCTTAGCAAAAAAAGCGGATAATATATGCTTTAGCCGGGGTTTAGCGCGCCGTATACTTGAGCACAACTTAGGAAAAGGTAATGCAGGGAGGAAAAGTTATGCTCATTTTGTTTTTGCGCGCAATTGTGCTTTACCTGCTTGTGTTTGTAGTAATACGTCTTATGGGCAAACGCCAAATAAGCGACCTGCAGCCGTTTGACCTTGTATTTACGCTTTTAATTGCAGACCTTGCAAGCGACCCAATCGCAAATACAAGCATACCTTTGGTATACGGAATAATTCCCATACTTGCGCTTTATCTTATGCAGCAGCTTGCCGCATTTCTGTCGCTTAAAAGCGAAAAAGCACGCGCTATGCTTTCTGGGAAACCTCAAATAATTATTTCAAAAGGCGTGCTGCAAGAGGAAGTAATGCGCAGCTCGAGTTATACCTTAAGCGACCTTATGGAACAGCTTCGCAGAAAGGATGTCTTTGAACTTGGAGATGTTGGGTATGCGATAGTTGAAACAGACGGCAACCTGAGCGTTATGCTAAGAGGCGATAAGCAGCAGCCAACACTTAAGGACCTTAAACTGCCGCCTGCGCCTGATATACTTTCAGAAATGCTTGTTGTTGATGGCAAGGTTCATGAAAGCGCATTAAAATATTGCGGCCGCTCAAAGGAATGGCTTGAGCAGGAGCTGACTGAGATGGGAATAGCTTCCCCAAAAGAGCTCTTCTTTGCTAGCCTTTCTGCTGATGGAATGCTATTGGTGCAAAAATACGGCAAATACGGCGGGAACACATATAAGCGGCGCACAAAGCGCCCTGCAGGAGAGAAGAGTGGCTAGGAAACTCGCAAATATAATAAGCGCATTGTTACTGCTTAGTCTTTTTATTTTCCCCGCACGCATTCTCTCGCTTTTTTGCGATGAAATAGTGGAACAAGCAGAAGAAGCTTTAAGCGCAGTTAAACAAGAGGATTGGCAAAAAGGGCTTGCACAGCTTCAGAGCATGAACGCAGCGTTTGATAAAAAGAAGGACATCCTGCATCTCTTTTTGCACCATGAAAGCGTTGAGGGGCTTGAGGCTGCCTTAAGGGGCTGCCTGCAGCTAATGTATGTAGAGGATAGCGGGCAGGCTGTAATGGAGCTTGAAACAATCATAACACGCTCCAAATACTTAAAGAGCATAGAAGTCTTCAGTGTGCCTTCCCTGCTTTAACTTGCTTTACGTGTGACGCTGTTTTAAATAAACTCAAGCCTAAAGCGAAGCTTGACGGAGATTTTTATAAGTTGCGTAGTTAAACTCCAAGCCATTGTAAAAATGCGGTTTTGAGTGGGCTATGAGCTTCCAGTTTTCATGCGCAATAAGAAGCGGCAGGAAACGGTCCGCATGGCCGTCAGCGAGAATATGGGTTATAAGCGCAATAGAGCAATACTGTAATAGTTCAGCAAAAATTTCCGCACCCCCTATTAAGAAGGTTTCTTTTGCTTTGAACGGCTCGGTTAAAAGCATTGTCTTAAGCTCTGTTACTGATGCAGCAATGTGCGCGCCTTCTATTTCTAGGGTTGGGTTCCTTGTTAAAACTATATTCTCCCTATTAGTTAGAGGTTTGCCGCCTGGAAGCGAAGCGAGCGTTTTTCTGCCCATTATTACAGTGTTGTGCTCTGTAAACGCACGAAAGCGCCGCAAATCTTCAGGAATGTGAAAAAGCAGCTTATTATTTCTGCCAAGCCCCCAGCTTATATCAACTGCTGCAATAAGCTTCATGTTTTCCTCCTAAATTGCTACAGGTATAATATGGTCAAACGGGTGGAAGCTATAACCATTAAGGCTGAAGCTCTCAGTTGTAAACGCATAAAAGTCCGTAGTGCCATCCATAACAAGCTCTGGGCCTGGAAGAGGCTCACGAAGCAGAAGCTCTTCAACAAGCGGCACATGCCTCTCATATATATGCGCGTCTGCAATTACATGCACCAACTCCCCTGCTTTAAGGCCACTTGCTGCTGCAAACATATGCACAAGCACTGCATACTGGCAGATGTTCCAATTGTTTGCAGTAAGCATATCCTGTGAGCGTTGGTTTAGTATGGCGTTTAGCACCCCATCTGTGACATTGAATGTCATGCTGTATGCACACGGATAGAGGTTCATTTCGGATAAATCCGAATGTATGTATATATTCGTAAGAATGCGCCTGCTTAGAGGGTTATTCTTAAGCTCGTAAAGCACGCGGTCAACCTGGTCGAACATGCCCTCTGAATATTTATGCTTAACGCCAAGCTGATAGCCGTATGCCTTGCCTATGCTCCCGCTGCTGTCCGCCCAACTGTCCCATATGCGGCTTTTTAGGTCGCGAATATTATTCGACTTCTTTTGCCAAATCCAGAGGAGCTCGTCCACAGCGCTTTTAAAAAAAGTCCTTCTTAGTGTAAGTATGGGAAATTCCTCGCTTAAAATGTAGCGATTTACGAGGCCGAACTTTTTTATTGTGTGCGCAGCTTTGCCATCAGGCCATTTTGGGCGCACGTTAAAGCCGGTATCCCAGCTCCCGTTTTTTAGAATATCTTCACAGTTAGCTTTAAAAACCTCATCTGCGTAGCTCATGCGCACCTCCCATAGCATTCTTGGCTATTATTATAACACAGCTTTAGCAAATCCGCGGTATTAACTGGTTCATAAGCGGCAAAAGCAGCCTTTGCCCACCGTAGCGCGTTTGGAGCCGAACAGTACCATGCCCCATCTTACATACCTCCCCTATAATGCAAGCATCAGGCTCTGTTTCCCTAAGCGCTTTAAGAATATGTGTGCTGTACTCCTTTTCAATAAAGAGCAGGAGCCTTCCTTCAGATGCAAAGTAGAGCGGGTCAGTTCCAAGGAGTGCATGCACAGCACGCACAGGCGGCCTAAACGGCAGAGCTTCCTCATAAATAAGAATGTCCGCCTTTTCACTTTGTGCAAACTCGCTTAATACTGTGGCAAGCCCACCCCTTGTAGGGTCTGCCATACGCTTAACATAGCCCAAAAGCCCGCCTATGTTTTTAACAGTTGAGCAAAGCGGCTTGCAGTCGCTGTACAAGTCTTGCTGTGGTTCAAGGCCATGGCGGAAGGCAAGTATACATGTGCCGTGTTCAGCAAGTGTACCTGTAATAAGGAGCACATCTCCAGCTTCAAGCGGGCGTTCTCTATACTCTTCAAGCACATAGCCCAAGCCTGAGGTATTAATATATACACCATCTGCCCTGCCCCGTTCAACTACTTTAGTATCAGCTGCAACAATGCTTGTGCCTGTACTTCTAGAGATTTCCCCCATAGAGTGCGCAATGTCGTGAAGCTCGCTTATGCTAAAGCCTTCTTCAAGAACAAACCCAGCGCTTAAATATAGGGGCAGCGCACCTGCACAGGCTAAATCGTTTATTGTCCCGCATATAGAAAGTTTGCCTATATTTCCGCCAGGGAAAAAGAGCGGAGCAACAACAAAACTATCCGTTGTGTATGCAAGCCTCCCCTTGGGCGGTTGAAAAACTGCTGCATCCCTGCTCTTAAGCAGGAGCTCATTACCAAAATGCTTAACAAACACCTCAGAAATAAGGTTTTCAGTCTGCTTGCCGCCATCGCCGTGGGCAAGCTCAACTTTATCGTTCATACCCAAACGCCCTTTCTTTATAGTAAGCAGCGCATGTACCCTCAGATGAGACCATGCATGCGCCCTGCGGTTTTTCCGGTGTACAGGCACAGGCAAATAAGGGGCATTCAAATGGTTCTGCTAACCCCAAAAGAATTTTGCCGCACGCACAGTTATTATCCGGTTCATCTTTAATTGCCTCAAGGCCAAAGCGCTCAACTGCATCAAAGCTTGCAAACTCGCTGCGCAAAACAAGCGCTGAGTCGCGTATTTCGCCTATCCCGCGCCAGTATGCATCCTCAATTTTAAAAACGCGCTCCATAAGTTCCTGTGCGCGTTTGTTACCTTCAGGTTTAACGCAGCGGCTGTACAGGTTTAAAAAGCGTATTTTCTCTATGCCCATTGCCTGAGCTAAAAGCGCGCATATGCCGCCAAGTATATCTTCAGGCTCAAAGCCGCATATAGCAGCAGGAACGCCATACTGCTCTGTTATTTCTTGAAAGGGTGCAAACCCTGTAATAGCAGCAACATGCCCAGGGCAGATGATACCGTCAATCTTTAAACTAAGCGTACTAAGCATATACTTAAGCACAGGCTCAATGCGCTTTAGCGCAGTTAAAAAGCATAGGTTTTCAAGCTGTTTGTGCTCTAAAACGAGCGAAGCAAATATGGGTGCTGTTGTTTCAAAGCCAACAGCAAGCACAACTACTGTTTTTTTTGGGTTGCTCTTAGCAAGAACTTGCGCTTCTTCTGGTGAATAAACAACAGTAATATCCTTTTTTTGCGCCCGCTCTTCAAAAAGGCTGCTCTTGCTGCCTGTTACATGAAGCAAATCCCCAAAAGTTGCAAGCAGCACATTCTTTTCATTAAGCAAAGCCAAGGCTTGGTCAATATAACTTTTTGCGGTTACACACACAGGGCAGCCGGGGCCCGAAACAAGGCGTACATTAGGCGGCAGCAACTGCCTTAACCCATATTCTGCAATTCTATGCGTATGCGTACCGCAGATTTCCATTAGGGCAAGCTTTTTACCATAACTGTTAAACGCATTTAGCCTTGCTAAGTTTGTGCTAGCCCCAACGTGCATTTAAACTCTCCAAAAATTCCGTATGCGCCTGCTCCTCAACCTTTTCAATTGCAAAGCCTGCATGCACAAGCACATATTCGCCTTTTTCCGGCATTTCTATAAGCGCTGTGTTTACCCTGTGCATAAAGCCCGCAGTTTCAACCCAGGCATGCTGTTTTTCGAGCTCTATCACTTTCGCAGTTACTGCAAGGCACATTCTTTTTTTCCTCCTCCAAGATACAGGCTGCAACAGCAGCCTGCCCAAGCGCAACACCTCCATCGTTTACAGGCACTGCCATGCCATGATATACATTTAACCCCTCTGCTTTAAGCCTATTTTTCAGCGCCACGAGAAGTCGCCTGTTTTCAAAGACACCTCCGCTTAAAACAACGGTCTTTAAGCCTGTGTTTTTTGAAATCTTTATTACACACTGTGCTGTCGCCTCTGCAATTGCGTTATGAAACTTTGCAGAGATTAAGCCTTTTGAAACCCCGCTTTCTGCATCGCAAAAAACACCTCGAAGCAGGCTTCCGTATTCGAATATAAGCTGCCCGTCCTCTTCGCTTATTGCATAAGGGTAAGCCTGTGAATAATTTTCATCTGCCAGAGCTTCAAACTCAAGCGCAGCCTGAGCTTCATAGCTTATGTTCAAACGAATTCCCGCTATTGCAGCTGCTGCATCAAAGAGCCGCCCAATGCTTGAGGACGTAAAGCAGTTAAGTTTATGAGTAAGCGCAAGCTCAACTGCTCCAATTTCAGCTCTGGGCACCCCATAAAGCACCTTCCGCCCATCAAGTCCAAGCGCATTAAGGTAGCAAATAGCACAGCGCCAGGGTTCTTTGACAAGGGCATCCCCGCCTTGAAGACGTACATATTCTAAATGCCCTGCGCGCCTTACACCTGCTTGAGAGCCAACAAAGAATTCACCGCCCCAGACTGCGCCGTCAGTTCCAAGCCCTGTACCATCAAAAATTACGCCAATTGCACTTCCAGTAAGCGCGTGTTCAAACATACATGCAGCCATATGCGCATGGTGGTGCTGCACTTTGATTTTTCTCCCCTTACATTCGCCTGCAAAATGCGAAGAAAGATAATCCGGGTTTTGGTCATGGGCATATACAGCCTCCTCTATACCATTGAGGCGTGTAAGGTATGAAAGCGTGCGCTTGTATGCCTTATAAGCTTCATATGTGGTCAACTGGCCGACATATTGGCTTAGCACAGCCACATTACTATTTATAACTGCAACTGAGGCCTTTAACTCTGCACCAAGCCCGAGTATTGCGCTATCAGAGTTTATCTTTTGACAATATGGCGCATAGCCGCGGCCGTTTCTGCTTACCATTTCACAACCGTCTATTACACGCACAACTGCATCATCAACAGGCATGCCTATTTCTAAATTGTGCATTAAAAAGAAATCCGCAATCCCTATTAGGCTTAAAACTGCTGTTTCATCCTCATGGGAAATAACTTCTCCGCTTAAATTGCCGCTTGTCATAACCAAACATTCAGGCCCGCTTCTTAAAAGAAGCAGATTAAGCGGCGAATACGGCAGCATCAGCCCAAGCGCTGCCTGCCCGGGTGCAATTGCCTCAGGCAGCAAAGAGGGCTGCTTTTTCTTTAAAAGCACTATTGGGCGTCGCTTTCCGCTTAAAACCTCTTGCTCTGGTTTTGAAAGCTCAACATACAAAGCTGCTGTATATAAATCCCTTACCATAAGTGCAAAGGGCTTATGCGGCCTGTTTTTCCTGCCGCGAAGAATCTGTACTGCTGCCTCATCTTTTGCGTTGCAGCAAAGATGGAACCCGCCCATACCCTTAATAGCTACAATATGCCCCTTCTTTAAAAGAGCAGCAGCTTCTTTAATTGGGTTCGTGCAAGCTATTTTCGAACCGCCTTTATCGAGCAGAGTCAGCAAAGGGCCGCATTTTGGGCAGCTCATTGAAGGCGCTTTGTATCGCCTGGAATTTGGGTTTTCGTATTCACCTTTACAGAAGCTGCACAAAGGGCGTGCTAAAGCCGTAGTTTCGCATTTTAGGCTGCTTGCGTTTAACCTTGAATAGCGCGGCCCGCATTGGCTGCAAGAGGTAAACGCATGTTCAAAATAGGGTGACCTGCTGTTTAAGACATCCTCTTCGCACTCTTTACAAAGCGCAATATCCGGCACAAACAAGCCCAAAGCTTGCTTGGGCTCATCATAACCTCCTAAGATATTATTCATAGCTTTCACCGCAGAGCGTGTTCACTACAGCTTGAAGCTCTTCTACATTTGCGCTTTTTTCAACTATAACCTCAGTCCAGTCCCCAAAGAGCCGGTTATCGCGTTCAATAAGGTGAGAGAGTAAATGTTCAGGCTCAATGTGGCTGCTAACGCTAACAAGCAGCGAGATTTCAAGTACTTTTGAAATAGAGTTTTTTTCACACAATGTAAGCGCTGCCTGATAAATCTTTTCAATCAAAAAGCTGTCATGCATTTTCTATTTTCCTCCCATAGTGCGAGTATTCTTTCTTCCACTTCATTAAGAATTGTTAGAAAAGCAGCATCAAGCTCGCTGCTTAACCCAAGACCGGGCTCAATTTTTGAGGCTTCGATGCCAATTAGCACACAATCCGCCTTAGGGTATTCCTGAAGAATCAGCTCATATAAGGTTATTTCGTGCAGCGAATACATTTCCCCCTTAGGGGCCGTACAAAGGTCAACCTCTGATACGCTGCCTGGTTTATTGCCGTTAAGCTCTGCATCAAGGAGCACAACAAAATCGTGAGGCTCTACCATTGATAAAGCAAATGCGAAATCTGTTTCAACAGGTATTACAATAAGCCCTTCCCTGCAGGGCTTGAATGCCTCAGCAAGCATTGGGCCTATCCCATCGTCACGCATAAGCGTGTTTCCAACGCCAAGTACGAGCATTCTCCTCATTGTACTTTTAGGGCGGAAAGTCTTTTTCCGTTTTGGTACACATGGGTTGCGCAAGATACGCAAGGGTCATACGAAAGAATAATCCTTGCAAGCTCAATAGGTTGCTCAGGCTTTTTTACCTTTGTTCCTAACATCGCGTGTTCAGCAGGCCCGCGCACATCATTGGTTCTTGGCGAAAGGTTCCACGCGCTTGGGGTAATTATTTGATAAAGTGAAATTGCGCCATCTTCTATTTCAAGCCAATGGCCAAGCGCACCGCGTGTTGTATCTACAAGCCCAACTCCCCTTGCTTGCTTTGGCACCTTATATGCGCTTTGGAGCGGCACCTCAGGCACGAGGTTTGAAATCAGCTTTTTAAGAACGCCTGCTATTTTTTTTGTTTCAAATACGCGTGCCATAATCCTTGACATTGTTGAGATTCCGTTTTTGTACTCGCCTGAGAGCCACATGCGCGCAACAGGCCCTACCTCAAACGGCAGCCCGTAATAGCGGGGCGCCTTAACCCAGGTATACGCATCTGCCTTCTTCGAATCAGGTTTAGAAATTACCTCAAAAGGCGTATATTCAATGGGCGGTTCATAAAAAGCATATTGAGTGTTTTCAGTAATACCCAAAGGGTTAAAGGGCAGCGTTTCGCCGTTTATATATACGGATGGCTCAACATAGAGCGTGCCGATTTCATAGTTATTGAACAACCCATAGGTTAAAAGATGCGGATAGCCTTTGCCAAGCTCAAAATAGTCGCTGTAATGCTCGGCCAATATTTCTGCATCTGGAATCATTGTAGAATCAATAAAAGCGGTTATTGTATGAAGCATTGAGTTCATGGCGAGAATTTTTTCAACTGTTGCCATAGTTGTACAGCCGCCAATAAATATGCCATGATTATGCGGCGCTTTCCCGCCAAATAGTGCAAGCATTGTATGGGCTAACCTGCTTATTGGAAGCGAGTCAAAGTAATGCTTTGCAATTTCATCGTTTACGCTTGCAGCTAGCCTAAAGTCCGTATCATCCTGCTTGAATATGCCTGAAACATCAGGGAGCCTTACAAAGCTCGGCACTGCGAACTGGTAGAATTGACGGATATGATTTTGGAGAATATCACATCCATGCGTAATGTCGCGCATATACCTGCCCTGCTCTTGAGGCGTTACCCCAAATGCATCCTCAAGCGCAAGCGAAGCAGCAGTAGTATGCGCAGAAGAACAGATGCCGCAAATGCGTGAAGAAAAATAAACCGCATCCATTGGCGCCCTTCCCTTAAGCATTAGCTCAAAACCGCGAAAGAGCATTCCATCAGTGCGCGCTTCGACAACTTCCCCATCCTCAAGCTCTGCTTCAATTTCCATATACCCGCTTATGCGTGTAACAGGATTGAGTACAATCTTTTTCATAGGTGCTATTCTCCCTGTGTAGTGTCAAATGTTATAAATGGCTCCATTAAATCCGGAAACCCGGTTTGCGCACAGCCTATACATGGGGTATCATCCATTACCGGCCAGTTTACACGCTCGTTCCACCTGCGTATTGGGCAATCCGTAAATGTTACAGGCCCCCTGCAGCCAAGCTTGAACATACATGTCGGCTCACCGAGGGTTGAGGCAAATATCCCCCTGTCAAAAAAGGAACGCCGCTCGCACCTGTCGTGAATAGAAATACCATAGAGCATAACAGGGCGGTTGAAGTCATCAAGCTCAGGTGGGCCAAACAGCAGAAGATGTGCAAGGGCTGTAAGAAACCAGCTTGGGTTGCAGGGGCAGCCTGGCAGGTTGATAACTTGGCGTGTGAGCACAGCGCTTAAAGGAACAGAGCCGCTCGGGTTTGGCCTTGCTGCGGAAATGCCGCCATCTGTTGCACATGTGCCTACTGCAAAAACATGCGTTGCCCTTTCGCCAAATAGGCGTGCTGCTTCAAAGGCAGAGAGCCTTTTCCCGTTCCTCATACCTATATAGTTATAGCTGCCACTATCTCTTGTTGAGACTGCGCCCTCAACTGCTAGTATGAACTCCGATTCAAGCGTTTTAAAAAGTTCATCCATTGCGCTTTCGCCCATCTGGCTGCTCAGGCTGTTGTTATAGACAAGGTCAATAATGTCAGTAACTACAAACCCAAAACCCGGGTGCTGTGCGTTTAAGAGCGAAATAATATCACCTGAGCACCCTGTAAGCTCAAGCCAAATTAGCTTCTTCCTCCCAAGCCTGCCGTTTGTCTGCTCCTCTTGAAGCTTCGAGAACAAATCAAGCGCAAGCTTATTTGAATGTTCACAGCTGCCCAGCATTTGTATCGGCCAACCTCCCTACAACAGGCAGCACCTTAAGCTTCTCCCCTTGCATCGGGTGGCACATATTAAATTCGCCTGTAAGTTCCTGCCCTGCGTGAAGCCCGAAATGCGTAGCAGCAGCCCAAGCTGCATTGCCTGTAACATCATAAACTGTGCCATCCACCGCCACATATGCGGGTTTGCCATTGAGCCCGTTAAACTCGGCTAAGCCTGCTTTAGCAAACTCAGGCTCTTGCACATTTTTGAATACGCTTTTAACCTCCATCTCGCTGCCCATTTGTAATAGCTCATTAAGCAGCCCCTCAAGCGTATTAAGCCTGCTGCTGAGCCTTGCAATAAGGAGCGATTCCAAGCTTGTATTGTGCCCGCTCTCGAGGATTTCCGTAATGTATTTGATTTCACCGAATATGCTTTCGACTTGGGGTTTTAAAACTTCCATTGTACGCCCTTCTATGCATAGAATTTGCTAAAGTATATTCTTTTAAAAATAGAATATGCAGAACAACGGGCAGCTTAAACAGCGAGAAAACAAAAAAGCCGAAGCCGGCTTTAATGTAAAAATTAATAAGTTGTTTAGCTGAGGTCAGCTTTCTGCCATTAAATTAAGCTTTCTGTAAAGACCATCCTCACTTATGAGTTTCGCATGCGTGCCCTTTTGCACGAGCTTCCCGTCTTCAAGCACAACGATTAAATCCGCCTTTTGAATTGTAGAGAGACGGTGCGCAATAGCAATGATTGTTCTCTTGCCTGCCAAATCCGCAATAGCTTTTTGAATCTCTTGTTCGGTTTGCGTATCAACAGATGCTGTTGCTTCATCAAGCACAACAATGGGCGCCTTTGTAAGTATTGCACGCGCTATTGCAACCCTTTGCTTCTGCCCGCCAGAGAGCCGCATGCCGCGCTCGCCAACATGTGTTAAATATGCATCCGGCATTTGCATTATATCTGCATGAATTCGCGCTGCTTTTGCAGCTTCTATTATTTCTTCAATGCCTGCATTCGGGTTTGCATAGCCTATGTTTTCTGCAATTGTGCCGTTAAAAAGGAAAGTGTCCTGCAAGACGGGCGCAATATTTTTGCGGAGGCTCTCAAGTGTAATTGCTTTAACATCCTTCCCGTCAACAAGCACCCGCCCTTTGGAAGGCTCATAGAAGCGCGAAATAAGCTGCGTAAGCGTTGTTTTGCCTACACCTGTTGGGCCGACAAGTGCAACCATTTGCCCTGGGGCTGCTTTGAAGCTTATCCCTTCAAGTACAGGCTGGCCTTCTTCATAGGAAAAGTCAACGTTTTCAAACTCAATGCTTCCAAGCGCTTCACCAATATCTTGAGCATCAGGCGCATTACTTATATCCTGAGGCGTATCCATAACCTTCATTACACGCTCTGCGCCTGCGTATGCATGCTGGATATCCTCAAGGAGCCTGGCAAACCCTGTAATAGGCGCATAAAACATAGCAAGATAAAGAAGAAATGCCACAATATCCGAAACTGAAAGTTCGCCCCTAAGCGCAAGTATGCCGCCAACTCCTGCAACTAAAATAGTCCCTATTACAGAAATAAACTCAACTGTGGGGTGAAACACAGCGCTGAATTTTAATGCATGAAGCACTGCTTTCGTATAGGAGCCCGCTTGCTCTGCTACGCGCTCTTCTTCGCTTAGCTCAGAGCCAAAGGCCTGAATCTCGCGAATGCCGGAAAAATTATCCTGAAGTTTGGCATTTAGGTTTGCAAGCTCTTTTTGGGAAAGCCTGAATTTCGGGCGTACCTTTGTTGAAAATATCCACCCTGAAACAGCGATGAGCGGAAGCGGGATACAGGTAAGCAGCGCAAGCTTTACATTTATTGAAAGCTGTATAGCAAGCACGCCTATGAGCGTAACAATATTTGTGACCATTTCAGGGATTATATGCGCATAGAGCAGCTCAAATGTTGCAGTATCGTTTACAACCCTGCTCATTAAATCACCTGTTTGCTTATTGTGGAAGAAACTCATTGATAGCGTCTGAATTTTATAATAAAGCTTTACCCTAAGCTCCTCAACTAAGTTCCAAGCTGCCCTGTGCGCAAGGTAATTGCTTAAATACCTAAATAAAATTCGAGAAAAGTACACAGCTACAAGCACGCCTGTAAGCTTAATAATTGCTGTACGCGCTTCTTCCCCTCCGCCGTTTTCTACTATTGATGTAATTGCTGAAAGCAGCTTTGGGCCTGCAAGGTTTAAAAGCGTCAATGCAAAAGTTGAAAGTATTGCAACCAAATAAAGCGCTTTATATTTTGAGGCTTCTTTGCTTAGCCTCCATAAAACTTTCATAAATCCTCCGTTTGCCTAATTATATGCGCAAGTTACAGTATACATTGAAGAAGCCTTCAGTTCAACTTGACGACATATTGCCTTTAATTTAATTAAGGCTTTTTAAGCAGGCTATTTAATAATACCGAGTGAATATATAAGCGCTGCTACACCATCCCCCGCTTTTTGCACCATAGCTTTTGAGCGGCTTGAAAGCTCAGGTATCTCTATGCTTTTTATGCCGCTCTTTCCAAGGCGTGTCAATGCACCTAGGCTTACATTTTGCTGGCCGTATTCACCCAAAAGTACAGCAGAGCAGGGTATAATTTCATCAGTCTCATGAATAAGCGCGCTTAAAATCTTCGTTAGCGCAACAGCCGAAGTCCAGCCGGATGTACGCTTGGCATCAAGTGACTGCATCATGGTAAAGAAGCCGCCTATGCGCATCTTTACGCGTTCCTGAAGTGCTGTATCTAAAATAAAAGGCTTGCCTTCAAGCAAAATATGTTCAAAAAGTGGCACCTGGTTCTCGCCATGCTCGCCTATTACATATGCTTCAAAGCTTTCATACGGGGTTGCTGTTTCTTCACTAAGCGCCCAGCGCAAGCGGAGCGTATCATTATAGCCAAAGCCAAGAAAGTATTCCTTAGGCCAGCCAAGCAGCTTATAAAGCGAGTAGTTAAGTACATCAATCGGGTTTGTTGCGCAGAGCACGAGCTTTGGTGCTGTGGAGTAAGCCTTAATTTGTTCAGCAAACTCGCACATAAGGTTAAAGTTAGCCTGAACATTTGCAGTGCGGCTGTCCGTAGGGCTCTCCTTCATGCCAGCAGTAATAAGTATGATATCCGAGTCTTTTATATCCTCATACTTTCCTACCTCAATGCGCGTATGCGAAACCGGGCATAGCGCCTGGTTCATATCCATCACATGGTGCAAAAGCACATTCTGCCTTGTGCCCATAAGATAAATCGTATCAAATAGCCCTTTTGTGCCTGCATAAAAAGCAGTTGTTGACCCTAAAAGCCCGGAGCCCCCTATTACCATCAGCTTCATACATGCCTCCATTTCCTAAAAGAACAATTAATCACGACCACCCCTCCAAGGGGTGGTTTGCTCTAGGGCTATAAGCCCAAGG
>CAYWTY010000033.1:0-19384 GCA_964461335.1 uncultured Oscillospiraceae bacterium | reverse complement strand
GCGA
This sequence comes from uncultured Oscillospiraceae bacterium, assembly GCA_964461335.1. Lineage (GTDB taxonomy): Bacteria > Bacillota > Clostridia > Christensenellales > CAG-138 > JAKJBL01. The sequence continues at coordinate 19,380 of CAYWTY010000033.1, read as the reverse complement.
GTACGAGAGTTAGTACTTTTTTCATATTATTTTACCCCTTTCAAAATATTAATTGCAAATGAGAGTGTGGGAACCCTTTGCACAATACTAAGATAACAGCTCTTAAACATATTGTCAACACCTTTATTACAAAATAGTTACGAAATAAGTAATTATTTTAATTTTCGCTCCCCTACCGCCCCTCACCCTCACTTAGGCGTTATTATTACGCTCCTGTTCGGTTCTTCGCCTTCGCTGTGCGTTGTGACATAGGGGGTATTTTGCAGCAATAAACTAAGAAACCTTGCGCGTCAATATGTAGGGGCGATTGCTAACGCCCGCAATTTTACACCGATAATGTAGGGGCGATTATCAATCGCCCGCTAAAGCTCGTAAAATTCGCCGTCTCTATCTATAAACCCCTTTACGCCGCCTGCAGTTACAAGCGCATACCCCATTATAAACTGCTCAGCCTCATCAAAAAGGCAGGGCGCGACCCTTTTACCTGCCTTATCTATATAGCCCCATTTCCCGCCTTCATCCATAACTGCTGCGCGGTTTTGGGAAAACTCGCGTGCTTCAAGGAACTGGTTTGGTATAACCATAACACCAGAAGCATTTATATAGCCCCAGCTGCCATCCTTTTTTACTGCAGCATACTCGTCTGAAAACTCGCGTGCTCCCTCGTAAACCTGCTTAAAGGCACGCCTTCTTGATGTATTGAAATAGCTGTATGTATTATCCCCATTATTTATAGCTGCAAAGCCTAAGCTGTAATGCGTGCCCCTTTCCTTGCCTAAGGTTGCGATTTTTTCACCGATTTTGTCTATAATGTAATGCTTGCCGTTTTTTGAAGCAAACGCCATATCGCTTGAAAACTGGCCGCCTGCATCAAACTGCGGCGAAATCGCATAATCGCCGTCTAAATCAATATACCCGTACATAGAGCCTGCACTAACTAAAGCGCGGCCGTTTGAAAACTCATGCGCTTCATAAAACGAATATGCGATAACGAGCCTGCCCGTATTATCCGCATAGCCCCATTTTCCGCCAAACTCGACTGCAGCAAGCCCCTCGCTAAATTGCTTTACATTGCCCCAAACAGGCGAAGCTACCCACTCCCCACTTCTGTTTATAAGGCCATAGCTAAGTTTGCCCTCTTTTTCAACAGCTGCAAAAGTATTGGGCAGAGTACTAAATTCATGCGCATACAAAAACTTCGGGCGTATAACTTCTTTTTGCGCAGTATTTTTATACCCCCAAAGCCCGCCGCTTGAAAACGGGAAGAGCCTCCCGGATGTATCCGGCGGTTTCTCTGGTAAAGGCGTACTCTTAAGTGCAGCGCCGCTTATAGGGGGTATTATATCGAGCTCTGAATTTACAGCCTGCTTGTTTAAAAGCGCCTCTGCTCCGCCTCCATTGTAAAAAAGCGCAAAAAGAAGCACACCGAGTGCAGCAGAAAGTGCAACAATCGGGTATGCAAAAAGGATGGAAACGCGCTTTTTAGGCGCGTTTTGTTTTTTGAACTTTTGTTCTTCCATTTATGCCCTGCAAGCGTGAGCTAATTTGCATTTATATACTTTGTGCTTACATAGCCTTTTGTGCCGTTAACATTAACAAGATAAAACCCGCTTTCCTTGCCAAGAAGCGTTAGCGCTGTTCCCTTTTTTAAGAGCGTGATTATATTTTTACTGTTGGCTGTTGAGGGAGTTTTGCGCATGTTGACATTGCCAGTTGTTTTAGCTGACGAAGAAGCAGTTGAAGCAGAAGTAGTTGAAGCAGAAGTAAGCTTTGCATATTTTTTTGTGATATAGCCGCTTAAGCTGCCTGCTTGTACATTGTACCAATCCCCGCTTGAACCAAGCACAAGAAGCTTTGTGCCTTTTTTAAGCTTAGTTAGAATTGTGTGGCCTGTTGAGGGGCCTGTGCGCAGGTTTACGGAAGCTGTTGTTACGCCCTCTTGCGCGGCTGCGCCCTGTGAAAGCTCGCCTGTGATTTTTACAAAGTCCTTATGCATATAACCCTGCCTGCCATCAACAGTAACAAAGTAAAAACTGCCTGTCTGGCTGTGGACAATGAGCTTTGTGCCAACATCATAATCGCCTAAAATATTGCTTTGATTATCCGCACTTGGTGTAGACCTTAAGCGCACCCATTCGTTTACAACCTCGGCAGACCACGCCTGCTCGCCCGAGGGCTGCGCAGGAGCCGCAGGGGCAGAGCCTGCATTCCCGCCTGAAGCTGTGAGTTTAACATACTTATCGTTTAAATAGCCTGAAATGCCGTCAGCCTCAACATAGTACCAGCCGTTTGTTATGCCGTAGACTGTAAGCTTCGTGCCCTTTTTAAGCTCTTTAATTATTGAATAGCCTGTTGAAGGCCCTGTTCTGAAGTTGACCTTGCCTGTGGTTTCACCGTACCCTGTTGCAGTTTGGCCGCTTTGTTGCCCTTGTGGCGCTGCAGCTAAGCTTACATATTCTTTTTGAACATAGCCTTGTATCAGCCCTGCCTGCACTACATAAAAGCCGCCTACCTCTGCAAGCACGCTTACAGTTGTATTTGCGCTAAGCTCGCCTAAAACACCGCCCGAATATGCGGAGGGGTTTGAAAACAGGCTTGTGTTTGCCCTAATTACACCTGTTGTAGCCTGCTCAAAGGGGGCCGATACTCCGGGCTGAGGCTGCTCAGCAGGAGGCGCAACAGCAGGAGGAGAAGCAGCAGGTGCGCTAAGCTTAAGGTACTGGCCGCTCGCATAGCCGCTAACACCATTGCTTGTGCAATAATACCAATCTTTTACGCTTGAATATACTTCGAGCTTGTCGCCCTTTGTTAGCTTTTTAAGAATCTTCCCGCTTGTATTGGGCGCGCTTCTAAAGTTAAGGGTGCTTGATGTAACCTCGCCAAATGCTATAACCTCGCCTGTTGGCGTCGCAGAGGGTGATAGTTGGTCAAGCGGCTTTGTCGGGTCGCTTGGCGCTGCTATACCCATTGACCTTATTGTTGCACCCGGGTAGTAGAACTGGAGAATCTGCTCACAGCGGAAACCGGAATTAGCCATTTGCTGCGCACCACGCTGTGAAAGCCCAACACCGTGGCCGTAGCGGCTGCGCGTAATGTTGTAGCCGCCGCCTGTTGGCGTAACTGTATAAAGCCTTAGGTTTTGTGAAAGCGTCATTATGCCGTTCCACCTGAGCTCATCAAGGCTGAATGCATAACTTATGCTGCGCGCTTGTGAAGCTCCGTCACTGCTTTGAACCTGAAGCGTAAGCGCAATTTCAGCTGTGCTTGCACCAACAAGGCGTAAACTGTCAATTGATAAAACGCGCGTAACAAAGCTTGAAGGCTCAACATGGCCTACCTGCCCAGGCCTTAGACGCAGGTAGTTTGAAAGCGAAGATTTAATAGAGCCATCGTCTCCGTTAGCAGGGAAAAAGGTTGTTTCTGAAACTGAGAGCGGGTTTGCGACATCGTATGGGTCCTGTACCCTTCCATATGCCCTATCCCACTGGTAACGGTTAGTGCCGCCCCAAACATCTGAGGGCAGGAGCGTTGCGCCGCCGTTTGAAGCAGCATAATAGCTTGAAAGAATTTGGTTGCCAAGATAAAGCCCCATATCGTATGTTTCATCAACAGCGCGTATAACATTTGTATAGCTTGAGACATAGCCTTTATAGACCTGGTCGCTTGAAGTATCGCTTATATCGTAGCCGCCTCCGCCAGTCATATTCGCAAGCACATAGCATTTTGCAGCAACTGCCTGTGCTTTAAGCGCTTCATATGGGAAGGTGTTGCTCATTTCAAAGCCAACTACTCCGTAAAGATAATGCGGCAGCGGCACTTCGTTTATTGCGCTAATAAGCCCGCCTGAGCATTTAAGTGTCAAATGCCCAAGAAAAGAGCGCGTTACGCCTGATGTTGTAAGCCGTAAATAGCCAGCTGAAGGCGTTATGCTTTCGCGCATTATTGAAACAGAGCTCCCTGAATAGAGTGTGCCAACGGATGAATGCGAAACAGAAAGCGTACCGCCTGAGGCTTGTACGCTCAATGTGCCATTTTTGAAGCTCGCCCCGTTTTGCGCTATGAAATAGCTCCCGCTAACAGGGATGCTAAGCATGTTTACGCTCCCGATTGAGAGCTGCACCCGCACATTAGAATAATCCACAGCTGCATGTGCAGGCTCACTAAAGCCAAGAGGCAGCATCAGCAACAGCATTGCCGCAAGCAGATACCCGGTAAATTTTCGCATTAAATCGCTCCTTTGCCGTTGTTATGCGCATAAGAAATGGAGAAATGTTGCGCTATACTTGTTTTCGATATTGTATCAAAATAATGACGAGTTGTGCAGATATATGCCGTATATTCTTATAATGTTCACAATAATAGTGAAGCTTTTATACATTATAGCGAAAAAGCACTACATCTCCGTCAGAAAGCACATATTCCTTGCCTTCAAGGCGCACAAGCCCCCGTTCTTTGCATACTTGCATTGAGCCGCATTCTATAAGCGTGTTAAAGGGGACAACCTCAGCGCGAATAAAGCCGCGTTCAAAGTCTGAATGAATCTTCCCTGCTGCCTGCGGCGCTTTTGTGCCTTTTTTAATTGTCCACGCGCGCACTTCGCTCTTGCCTGCAGTAAGGAAGCTAATAAGCCCAAGCAATGTGTAGCACAAAGATATAAGCTTATCAAGGCCGCTTTCTTCAAGCTTTAGCTCTAAAAGAAACGCCTGCTTTTCCTCAAGCAGCATAGAGGATAGCTCCTCTTCAACCTCAGCGCAGATTTTTAATACTTTTGCGCCCTCTTTTTCCGCAAGTATATTAAGCGCATCAAGCGCTTGTGATGGCTCTATATAGAGCGCCTTTTCATCAACATTTGCAACATAAACAATGGGCTTTGCGCTAAGCAAAAACATAGAGCTGGAAAACGCGGCTGCCTCAGCGTCTAAAGTGCGGCAGGGTTTGCCTGCCTCAAGGTGAGCGAGTATGCGCTCTAAAAGGCGCGCCTCAAACACATGCGCTTTATCAGCGCTTTTTGCCTGCTTCTCTGCGCGAACAAGCCGCTTTTCAACTGTTTCCATATCAGCAAAAATAAGCTCTGTATTTATAGTTTCAATATCGCGCATCGGGTTGACTGAGCCATCCACATGCGACACGTTTTCATCTAAGAAAAAGCGCACAACATGCACAATTGCATCCACTTCACGAATATAAGAAAGGAACCTGTTGCCAAGGCCTTCGCCGCGGGAAGCGCCTGAAACAAGCCCTGCAATATCTACAAATTCAACTGTTGCAGGTGTGAGCTTATCCGGGCTGTACATTTCGCTAAGCTTATTAAGCCTATAATCTGGCACTGCAACAACGCCCAAATTTGGCTCTATTGTGCAAAAGGGGTAGTTCTCTGCCTGTGCGCCTGCTTTTGTAATTGCATTAAAAAGCGTGCTCTTGCCCACATTCGGCAGCCCTACAATCCCAAGTTTCATACTTACACCTTCTTTATTTATGCCTTTTCCGCTTTTACCAGTCTGATTATATAGAGGCATGCCTGCGTATGCAAGCTGCATGTTGAATGAATAAAAGCGCTTTGATATGATGTGTTAAGCAAACTATAAGGTGGATATATGACGCTTAATGAATTTTTTGAATATTTAAGCCTTGCAGAGCAGAATAAAAGCAGCTCAGGCCTTTTCGGAATGGAAGCGCTCCTTCTTGAGCTTGGCTCACCAGAAGACGCCTTCTTAAGCGTGCATATTGCAGGCACAAATGGCAAGGGCTCAACAGCCAAACTTCTTGAAAGCTGCCTACGCGCTGCAGGCTACAAAACAGGGCTTTTTACATCCCCGCATGTGCTGTGTTTTTCCGAGCGCATATGCGTAAATGGCGAGAATATAAAAGAGCAGGAACTTTGTGAGCTTGCAGATAAGGTTCGAAAAGCAGAAGCTAAGCTTAAGCTAAAGCTAACCTATTTTCAAATTGTAACTGCACTTGCGTTTTTACACTTTGCTGCTTGCGGGTGTGAGATAGCTGTACTTGAAGCAGGGCTTGGAGGGCGGCTTGACCCGACAAATGTGCTTTTACGCCCCCTTGTTTCAATAATAACTGCAATAGGCCTTGACCATATGGAGCTTCTTGGGAACTCCCTAAGTTTAATTGCAAGAGAAAAGGCGGGCATAATCAAGTTTGGGTGCGATACTGTGCTTTTAAGCCAAAGCGCTGAAGTTGAAGAAGTTATAAAAGAAGTTTGCGCTTTACAAAATAGCCGTCTCTTTATTGCAAAAGCGCCTGAAGCAACAATTGAAGGTTTCTCCCTTATACTTAAAACTGAAATAGGCTTGCTTGAAGTAGGGTTAAACGGCAGCTATCAGGCTGAAAACGCAGCGCTTGCTCTATGTGCAATTTCGCGCCTTAATGAAAAGGGGTTTTGTATACCTAAAGAGGCAATTGTAAACGGCTTAAAAAATGCAGCATGGGCAGCACGGTTTGAACGGGTTTGCCTTGCGCCGCTTATACTTATTGACGGCGCGCATAACCCACAGGCTGCAAATGCACTTAGGGAAAGCATAAGCGCCTATTTCCCGGGAAAACGCGCGGTTTTTCTTATGGCGGCAATGGAGGATAAGGATTATACTGGCTGTATAAGAGCAGTTGCGCCTCTTGCACATGCAATGGTTGCAGTTGAGCTTAACTCTCACCGCGCACTAAAAGCAAAGCTTCTAAAAGAGGCAATGGCTGAGTTTTGCAAAGAAAGCTATGCTGTTAATGGGGCTATGGAAGCGCTCGCACTTAGTGAAGCTTTAAAATCTGAGCTTACAGTAGGCTTTGGCTCGCTCTACCTTGCAGCCCCGCTTAGAGCTGCAGCAAAAGCAATCTGCAAAGAGCAAAGCAAGCAAAAGCCGGAGGAGAATATATGTATTTAAGCGCAGGCTGGAGCGAATACAGCCTACTTGACGCAGGAGGCGGTGAAAAGCTTGAGCGTTGGGGGAAGTATATACTTTTAAGGCCTGAACCGCAGGCAATTTGGCCAATGGCTGAAACACCTGCTTCAGATTGCAGGTATATCCGCTCAAGCGATGGCGGCGGGCATTGGGAGTTTTACACAAAGCTTCCTGAGGCATGGCGAATTCATTATGAAAACTTAGTTTTTATAGTGCGCCCAACAGGCTTTAAGCATACTGGCCTTTTCCCTGAACAGGCAGTAAACTGGAACTTCATGCAAAACCTTGTTAAAAAGAGAAAAGCATGCCGTGTGCTCAACCTTTTTGCATATACAGGCGGCGCAACATGCGCTTTAGCAGCTTTAGGCAGCCATGTAACGCATGTTGACGCAGCAAAAGGCATTGTAGCATGGGCAAAGGAAAACTACTCTGCAAGCGGGCTTGACCTAAATAATGTACGCTTTCTTGTAGATGATGCAATGAAATTCATTTTAAGGGAAGGCCGCAGGGGTAGCCGCTATGACGCTATACTTATGGACCCGCCAAGCTATGGCAGGGGCCCTAAGGGCGAACTGTGGAAAATAGAACAAAGCCTGTACCCGCTCGTAGAAGCAGCAGCAGCTCTTCTTAGCGACAACCCGCTGTTCTTCCTTGTTAACTCGTACACAACAGGGCTTGCGCCAAGTGCATTAAAAAACGTGCTTTATGCAGCGCTTTTTGAAAAACACCCGCACATAGAAGCTGACGAAGTGGGGCTCCCAATTTTGAAAACGGGAATGACGCTCCCGCTTGGCGCAACAGCACGCGCAGTTTGGAGCTGAATTTGCGTATTCTTTATGAGGACAACCACATATTAGTTGCAGAAAAACCCGCGAATATGCCCAGCCAGGCAGACAGCTCAAAAGATGAAGATATGCTTAGCCTTCTTAAAGCATATATTAAGCAGAGCAAGAATAAGCCTGGTGCAGTTTACCTCGGGCTTTGCCACAGGCTTGATAGACCAGTAGGCGGTGCAATGGTTTTTGCAAAGACGAGCAAAGCAGCAAAGCGCATTTGCAGCCAGTTTGCAGAAAATAAAGCTGAACGGCGCTATGTTGCAGTTGTAAAAGGGAAGCCGCCTGAGGCGCTCGAGCTTGTTGACTACTTAAAGAGCGAGCGCGAAAGTATGCGCGTTTTAGCCTTTAGCTCGCCTAAAGAGGGCGCAAAGCTTGCAAAACTCAGCTTTAGAACCCTTATGTATTCAGGCGATTATGCGCTTGTTGATATAATGCTTATAACAGGCAGAAAGCATCAGGTCAGAACCCAGCTAATGAGCCACGGGTGGCCTGTTCGCTTTGACCAGCGCTACAACCCATCCCCTGAAAAAGGCCAAATTGCCCTTTGGGCATATTGCCTCGGGTTTATGCACCCTACTAAAAATGAGTTTATGCGCTTTGTAAGCGCACCAGAAAACAGCAGCTTTTTTGGGTTTGAGCCTGCACTTCTTGCGCTTATTGAAAATACTAAAACATTTCCAGGAGGTGTTTAGTTTGAAAAGGGGGCTTGCTGCACCTGTTATAATAACTGTGCTGCTCGTTTTAATTTTGCTCGCGTATGCTTGCGTTTGGGTAATTGTGCCTGTGCCTGTTGCACTTAAGATAGTGCTTGTGGCTGTGCTGCTTTGCTTAATAGGCGTATGTGTTTTTGTTCTTGTTGAGCGTATAAAAGAAATAAGGAGCGGAGATGAAGATGATCTTAGTAAATACTGACTATATACCAGGTAAAGAGCTTGAGTTATTAGGCCTTGTCAAGGGCAGCACAATTCAATCCGTACATGCTGGGCGCGACATTCTTCAGGCATTTAAGACGCTTGTAGGCGGGGAGCTTAAATCATACGCAAAAATGCTAAATACAGCGCGGCAAATTGCAACAAAGCGCATGGTTGAAGAAGCAGAGGTGCTTGGTGCAGACGCAGTTTTGAATATCCGCTATTCTTCTGCCTCTGTAATGCAGGGAGCAGCAGAAATTATAGTATATGGTACTGCTGCCAAATTTATTTAGGCGCACAACACCTAAATGCATTGCAAGTATGCGCCTTTCGCATTGAAACAGGCGTATAAATACTGTACAATTAAACTACGTTTATGCAGGGGGTAGCTTTTTTGGGGCAGCTTAAGGGGCTCTTAAAAGAACTTGGCGGCATGGAAGTAGCTAAGGGGCTCCCTATGAGCACGCTTACTACTTTTCGCGTTGGCGGGCCTGCAGATGCTGTGCTCTTTGCAAAGTCAGAAGCCGAAATTCTAAAAGCGCTTCTTGCGTGCAAAACATACGACATCCCCTATTATATTATGGGAAACGGCTCAAACCTCATTGTGCGCGATGGGGGGCTTCGCGGGCTTGTAATAGTTATAGGCAAAAGCATGGCAGGGCTTAGCCAAAATGGCACCCGCCTTACAGCAGGCGCTGGCATTGCGCTTACTGCGCTTGCAAGGGAGGCTGTGCGCCTTGGGCTTATGGGGCTTGAGTGGGCATGCGGCATCCCAGGGACATTAGGAGGCGCATGCGCAATGAACGCAGGCGCGTTTTGCGGGGAAATTAAGCAGCTTTTAAAAAGCGTGCGCATAATAGAAGACTTTCAAATAATTGAGCGCGATGTAGAGCCTTCCGACCTTGGCTACCGCAATAGCATATACAGCGCGCCTCTTAAAATTGTGCTTAGCGCAACGCTTGAGCTTAGCAAAGACGATGGCTTAGCAAAAGAAAGGCAGGCGGAATACCTGCTTTGCCGCGAAAAGAAGCAGCCGCTTTCGTATGCAAGCGCAGGGAGCGTCTTTAAGCGGCCTAAGGGGCATTATGCAGGGCAGCTTATTGAAGAAGCAGGGCTAAAGGGCGCAAGCCTTGGCTGTGCAGAGGTTAGTCAGCTGCACGCAGGCTTTATAATAAATACAGGCTCAGCAACAGCAAGTGATGTTATAGGCCTTATTGAACATGTGCAAAGAGCAGTGCTTGAATCAAGCGGAGTTCAGCTTGCCTGTGAGGTAAAAATTTGGGGAGAAGACTAATTTCCAAAAGAAGAAACGCGCTTTTGAAAGGAGCCTTATGAACAACCTACAGCTTATAATAGTAACCGGCCTATCAGGGGCAGGTAAATCGCTCGCTTTAAGGCGGCTTGAAGACCTTGGCTACTATTGCGTGGACAACCTCCCCATAAGCCTGTTGCCCGGCTTTTTAGAGCAATGCAGGGCAACTGTTAAAAAGGCTGCTGTTGCAGTAGACAGCCGCGAGAGCGTATTTGGGGCTGACTGGGCGCGAATGCTTGCAGAGCTTTACAGGCCAAACCTTTCATACCGCATTTTATTTCTTGAAAGCAGGGACGAAGTCCTTATACGCAGGTTTTCAGAAACAAGGCGTAGGCACCCGCTCTCAGGCAATGAGAACATCCTCTATGGCATTGCATTTGAGCGTGAGCTGCTGCAGCCGCTGCGCTATTATGCAAATATAGTAATTGACACAAGCGACTTAAAGCCTCTTGAGTTCTACGCAAGGCTTGATGATGAGCTAAATATTGACCTTGAACCCGAAACAATGAACCTTTCTATTATGAGCTTTGGCTATAAGCGCGGGCTGCCGCTTGAGGCGGATATGGTCTTTGATACGCGCTTTTTACCAAACCCGTTTTACGATATTGAGCTTAGGGACCGCTCTGGCCTTGATGCAGAAGTCAAAACACAGCTATTAGAAGAACCGCTTGCAGGCCCTTTCCTCGATGCTTGTGAGACGCTTATAAAATGCACTATTCCGGGCTTTACAGCCCAGGGCAAGCGCAGGCTTGTTGTTGCGTTTGGCTGTACAGGCGGCAGGCATAGGTCTGTTGCTGCAGTAGAGGAAATGGTAAAAAGGTTTGCAAACTGCGCTTACAGCGTGCGCTGTTTGCATAGGGACTTAAAACTTGAAGAAGCAAATATTCTTGAGCGCTTTGGTAAAACAGAAGGTGTAGAGTGAATTTCGCAGCAAGAACAAATATAGGCCTGCGTTTAAGAAATGAGGATAGCCTGTACCTGCCTCAAGCAGAGGGGGTGCAGCTTGTTGCTGTTGCAGATGGCATGGGCGGCCATGCAGGGGGCAAGCGCGCAAGCGCTGCTGCAATAGAAGCAGTAAGCAGCTCAATTTCAAAAAGCAGCCAGAGCCTTGAGCAGGACCCTGTGCAGCGCATTCGCCAAGCAATTAAAGCAGCAAATGAAGAAATTTACCAAGAAGCGCAGCTTGACGAAGGCTGCCGCGGCATGGGCACAACTCTTACGCTTGCTCTGCTTTTTTGTGACCAATTTATTGCTGCTAATATAGGCGACAGCCGCCTTTACCACTTTGACGGCTGGAACCTAACCCAAGTCACCCACGACCACAGCTTTGTTGCTGTGCTTGTTGCAAACGGCGCAATTACAGAGCTTGAGGCAAGCAGCCACCCGCAGCGCAATATAATAACCCGAAGCCTTGGCACATCGCTAAACGAAGAAGCGGACTTTTTTGTTCGGCGCTGGAGCGAGGGAGATATTCTCCTCCTTTCTACGGACGGGCTCCACGGCAGCGTAAAAGACGAAGAAATCGAAGCAAGCCTGCGCTTAAATATCTCGCTTCACGCACTTGCCGGGCGCTTAGTAAAGCTTGCGCTTAAAGCAGGCGCAACTGACAATATTAGCGTTGTGCTTGCTAAAAATACCGGAGGTGATGCAGCATGAACGGCCGCATACTTGCCGGGAAATACGAATTGCTTGAAAAGCTCGGCTCAGGCGGAATGGCGGATGTTTATAAAGCAACAGAGCTTTTCCCCCAACATAGAACTGTTGCAATTAAGCTTTTAAAGCAAGAGTTTGGGCAGGATGCTGCATTTTTGCGCCGCTTTGGCCAAGAAGCGCAGGCTGTGCTCGCGCTCTCGCATGAAAATATAGTGCGGCCGTATGATGTAGGGCTTGACCGCGATATGCCCTTTATTGTGCTTGAATATGTAGAAGGCATCACTCTTAAAGAGCGGATTTTAACAAAGGGCCCTCTTACGCCGCGCCATGCAATAAACCTTGCATGCCAAGTGCTTGATGCGCTTGCGCACGCGCATGAAAAGGGCATAATCCACCGCGATGTAAAGCCGCAGAATATTATAATAAACACGCGCGGCAGAGCAAAGCTAACAGATTTTGGGATTGCGCGCAACACTGCCTCTGACACTACAACGCTTGCAGGTGCAAATGTCTTTGGCTCTGTGCACTACCTTTCGCCTGAGCAGGCAAAGGGGCTGCCTGTAACAAGCACAAGCGATATATACTCAATGGGCATAACCCTTTATGAAATGGTTACAGCCTCCCTCCCCTTTCAGGCGGAAAGCTCAGTCTCTATTGCCCTAAAGCATGTGCAGGATGAGCTTACACCCCCAATAAAGCTAAACCCTGCGCTCACACCTGCCTTAAACGACATTATTATGAAGGCTGCATCAAAGGAGCCTACTATGCGCTACCAAAGCGCAAAAGAGATGCGCCAAGACCTTATGCGCGCCCTTCGCGAACCCTCTGGCACATTTGCGAGGCAGACTGAAAAACGTGCAGATAAAAAGGCAAAGCGGGGCATATTCCGCATTGCGCTTTCTGCTGTTGTTGTACTCGGGCTCTTTAGCGCACTATTTCTTGCTGCCCGTGCTGTGCTTGAACGCCGCGCAATAAGCAGCACAGAGCTTGTGCCTAAGCTTGTTGGCAAAACAATTGAGGATGCGAAAAACATGGCAAAACTTCGCACATACTCAATAGATATAATAGAAACCGTAACAAGCACAGAGTTCCCAGGAGGAGTAGTGCTTGCGCAAACCCCGATTGCTGGCACAGCGCTTAAAAGCGGCAGCCAAATTTCTGTAACTGTTAGTGCAGGCGCATTTATGCCTCGCGTGCCTGAGCTTGTTGGCTCAACGCTTAAAGAAGCTGAAGAAGCGCTCCTTGAAGCAGGCTTAATACGCGGGGATATAGAATACCGCGTTTCAGATGCGCCAGTAGGCACTGTGTTTAAGCAGGACCCAGCAGAGGGCACATCGCTTTTTGAAGGCGATGAAGTGCATCTTTTTATAAGCGGCGAGCCGAACCGCACAATTGAGATGATAAGCATAACAGGGCTTCCGCTTAAGCGCGCTCTGCCGCTTTTAAAAGAAGCGGGCTTTTCTTCAATTCGCGTAAAGCTTACACAAACGCCTGATACTCAAGCAGAGGATATTGTGCTTAAACAAAACCCTGCAGAGGGGGAAAACGCCTCAAATGCAAATGCAGTTGAGCTTACAGTTTCAGGCATGCTTTCAGGGCTTTATACAACAAATATAGCGTTTGGCGTTGACATTCTTGCGCCCGAAACAAAGCTTCTTGCAACAATCCCGCTTACATTGGGAAATGTTGAATACGAAAGGGTTGTTTATGAGGCGCTCCTTGATGAAGGGGCTGAGCAGGAAATATCATTTATTGCAGCTATCGGCGAAGGAGGAGAGCAGCAAATGCTCGTTTATCTCAACAATGTGCTTACGCGCAAAACAGCAGTCATGTTTTCGCATACAGGGTAGATTATGCGTGAAACAGGCTTAGTGCTTAAGGGAGTCGGCGGGTTTTATACAATTTTGACTTCAGAAAATGAAGAAGTTACAGCTTTAGCGCGCGGCCGCTTCAGGCTTGAGGGCCTAACACCAATTTGCGGGGATAGAATTGAGTTTGTGCGCCAAAAGGATGGGCATGCTGCAATTGTTGAAATTCTTGAACGCACAAATATCCTGCTTAGGCCGCAGGTTGCAAATATTGACCAGCTTGTAATAGTGCTCTCGCTTTCTGCCCCAAAGCCGGACCTTTTGCTTTTAGATAAGCTCCTGCTCCAGGCAGCGCCTCTTAAAATTGAGCCGCTTATAGCGTTTAACAAATACGATGAAGCTGATGATGAAACCCTAAGCCCGCTTTTAGAGGAATATTCCGCTTATTCGACACTTACGCTTTCAGCGCTTACAGGGCAGGGGGTTGATGACCTTAAAGAGGCGCTTACAAACAAGGTAACTTGCTTTGCAGGCCAGAGCGCAGTTGGTAAAAGCTCGCTCTTAAACGCGCTTTTACCAATGCTAAACCTGCCTGTTGGCAGGCTTGCAAGCCGTGCGCCCCGCGGCAGGCATACTACGCGCCATGTTGAGCTTTGGCCGTATCGCGGAGGCGCTGTGCTCGACACGCCCGGCTTTTCGCTCCTTGAACTTGAGGCGCTTTTGCAGCCTGAGCTTGACCTTGCATACCGCGAATTTGGTGATGCGCCTAAAAACTGCCGCTTTTCACTTTGCTCCCACAGGCAAGAGCCGGGCTGCGCAGTTAGGGAGCTTGTTAAAACCGGTGGCCTCTCTTTAGGCCGCTATGAGCGCTATGTAGAGCTGAAGAACCAGTTTGAAACGCTTCACAATAAGCGCTATGACTGAATACGCATAGAGAAAGGCAAATAAATGATTAAAATAGCACCTTCCATTCTTTCCGCAGATTTTGGCTATATGGCGGATGCTTTAAAATTGCTTGAAGCAAGCGGCGCAGATTGGCTCCACCTTGATATTATGGATGGGCATTTTGTGCCTAATATGTCCTTTGGGCCTTTAATGTGCAAAGCGCTAAGGCGCCACAGCAAGCTTTTGTTTGACGTACATTTAATGGTTGAGCACCCGTCAGATTGGGTTGAGCCTTTTATTGACGCAGGGGCGGACAGTATAACCTTCCATGTTGAGGCAGAGCGCCATATAGAGCGCCTGCTCTCGCGCATACGCGCAAAGAATATTCGCGCAGGGCTTGTTCTAAACCCTGCAACTCCTGTTGTTATGTTAGAAGATGTGCTTGAGAGCTGCGACCTTGTGCTTTTAATGAGCGTAAACCCGGGCTTTGGCGGGCAGGAGTTTTTAGAGCTTGTGCTTAAAAAGATTGCAAGACTTAGAGAAATGGCAATAAAGCGCGGCATAATGCTCGACATTCAAGTAGATGGCGGAATAAACCCCAGAACAGCAAAACTATGTATAGAAGCAGGCGCAAATGTGCTTATTGCAGGCAATGCAGTTTTTAAAAGCGCAGATATGGCAAAAACTATTGCAGAACTTAGAGGTTAAGCTACACTTGCATAAGTGCGTGAAAAGGAGAATATTATGGTTGATATAGCGATTATAGGCGGCGGGCCTGCAGGCCTAGCTGCAGGGCTATACGCTGCACGCGGCGGTGCAAATACTATGCTCTTTGAGGAAGTCTATGTAGGCGGGCAGGCTGCAAAAACTCCGCGCATAGATAATTACCCCGGGTTTTCTAATGGCATAGAGGGCAGCGAGCTTGGGCTTAGGATGCAGGAACAGGCAGTACGCTTTGGCCTTGACATACGCTATGAGCCTGTAAAAGGGCTCGACCTTGCATACCCTACAAAAAGCGTTGAAACAGCACAGGGCTGCGTGCTAAGCCGTACTGTTATACTTTCTATGGGTGCAAGCCCGAAAAAGCTCAACTTAGAAAACGAGGATACTTTCGTTGGCGCTGGGCTTTCCTACTGTGCAAGCTGCGATGGCGCGTTTTTCCGCAACAGGGAAGTATGCGTTATAGGCGGTGGAGATACAGCTCTACAAGATGCGCTCTACCTTGCGCGGTTTGCTAAAAAGGTCTTTCTCATACACAGGCGCAATGAGTTTCGCGGCTGCAAGCTCTTGCAAACTTCAGTGCTTGGTGAGGATAAAATCGAGGTACTTTGGAGCCATGTTGCAACAGCGCTGCTTGGTGAAGACAAAATTCGCGGCATACGGCTTAGGCATATTGAGTCAAACACAACAAAGGAGCTTGAGCTTGGCGGTGTGTTTATTGCAGTAGGCATTGAGCCAAGAACGCGCCTTGTACGCGGGCAGCTGCCCTTAAGCGCACAGGGCTATATACAGACTGATGCTTCAATGCGCACATCCCTTGCAGGAGTATATGCTGCAGGCGATGCACGCGAAACGCCGCTTAGGCAGGTTGTAACTGCAGTTTCTGATGGTGCTATTGCTGCAACAAGTGCGCTTGAGTACCTATCAACACTTAAACAGGCAGCTTCAAATTAAGCTAAGGAGGGCATATGGGGGAGTTGTTCGGCACAGATGGAGTGCGCGGAATTGCAAATGCGGATTTAAGCCTTGAACTTGCAATGCGCATGGGCCAGGCAGGCGCGTTTGTGCTTGCAAGCGAAGTGCACTCGCCGAGGATTCTTATTGGCACAGATACGCGAAAATCAGCGGATATGCTCTTTGGCGCGCTCTCTGCAGGCATATGCTCAGTAGGCGGGGATGTTGTTTACTTAGGCGTTATACCTACGCCTGCGCTTGCCTACCTTGTGCGCATGTATGAAGCTGATGCAGCAGTTATGATTTCCGCCTCACACAACCTAATGGAATATAACGGCTTTAAATGGTTTGATAAGCGCGGCTATAAGCTTAGCGACAGCCTTGAAGAAGAAATTGAGGCGCTCATTCGCAATGGGTACGAAAAACCCAGGCCAACAGGCGCCTTGGTAGGGCGGGTAACCCATGCATACAGGGGTGTGCTCGAATATACCGCATTTTTATTAAAAGAGGCAAGCTGCTCGCTTGATGGAATGCGCATTGTGCTTGATTGTGCAAACGGTTCAGCAAGCAAGCTTGCAAGCGGCGTGTTTTCAAAGCTTGGCGCAACTGTTATGAGCTTTTCGGATGAGCCTGACGGCTATAACATAAACGACCAATGCGGTTCAACCCACCCTGAAAGGCTCAGGCAGCTTGTAAGCGAGAACTGCGCTGATATAGGGTTTGCCTTTGATGGAGATGCAGATAGGCTTATTGCAGTTGACGAACGCTCCCGCATTGTTGATGGCGACCGCATACTCGGCATTCTTGCGCTTGAGTATAAAAAGCGGCGCATGCTAAAGCTCGATACCCTCGTAATTACGCTTATGAGCAACCTAGGTCTTAAGCTAAAGCTCAATGAAGCAGGCATAAACACAGAAGAAACTGCAGTAGGCGACCGCTATGTGCTTGAGCGCATCCTTGAAAAGGGCTATTCCTTAGGCGGCGAACAATCCGGACATATAGTTTTTGCAGACTCTCATACAACAGGCGATGGGCTTTTAAGCGCAATTAGGCTTTTAAATGTTATAAAGAATTCCGGCAAGCGCTTTAGCGAGCTTGCGGATGAAATCCCTATTTACCCGCAGGTGCTTGTTAATGTGCAAATTGAAGAAAGTGCAAAGGATGCTGCATTAAATGATATAGACTTAGCAAAAGCAAAAGAAAGCATTGCTTTAGCGCTTGGAAAGTCAGGCCGCGTGCTTATTCGCAAATCAGGCACTGAACCTTTAATCCGCATTATGCTTGAAGGCGAAAACGAAATTGAAATAAGAAACAGCGCAGCTGCGCTTGCGCACATCATCATAAAAAACCATAATGGAAGGCTCAAGGGCTAATGCTTAAAGAGGGCGAACTTAAAGATGTACTTGGCATTTTTCAAAATGCATACCCAGAGCCAAAAAGTGAGCTTGAGTTTAGCACCCCTTTTGAACTGCTCGTAGCTACAATTTTAAGCGCGCAAAGTACGGACAAGCAGGTTAATATTTGCACGCGTGCGCTTTTCCCGGTTTATAACTTAGCAGAGCAGTTTGCTGCACTTGAAGAAGAAACGCTCTTTGAATATATAAAAACATGCGGGCTTTATAAGTCAAAGGGCAGAAATATAATAGCCATGAGCAAAATACTCCTTAAGGACTATAATGGTGAAGTGCCGAAAACGCGCGAAGCGCTTATGCGCCTTAATGGAGTAGGCAGGAAAACTGCAAATGTTGTTTTAAGCAATGCGTTTAATATACCTGCAATAGCTGTTGATACACATGTTTTCCGTGTTGCAAACCGCATAGGGATAGCTAATGCAAAAGATGTACTAAAAACAGAACTTCAGCTTATGGAAGCTATACCAAAGGAGCTTTGGTCTAAAGCCCACCACTACCTTATACTCCATGGCCGCAGGGTGTGCATGAGCAGGAACCCAAAATGCGTTAGCTGCGCACTTAATGCGTATTGTGAGTGGTATAGGCGTGAAGGCTAAGCATAAGGAAGGCACGAAAGGCAGAATATGCAATTTCTTGATAAAGCGAAAATTCTTATTAAAGCAGGGGATGGGGGCAATGGCTGCGTAGCGTTCCGCCGTGAAAAATATGTGCCAAGGGGCGGACCTTTTGGCGGTGACGGAGGCAAAGGCGGAGATATAATTTTCGAAGCAGACCAAAGTCTAAGCACACTTTTGGATTTTAAATTTAAGCGTCATTATCGCGCAGAGCGCGGTGAGGATGGTAAAACTGCACTCTCAACAGGCAAAAACGGCAGCGATATGCTTATTAAAGTGCCTGTTGGTACAATTGTGCGCGATTTGCAAACTGGCAAGCTTGTTGCAGATATGAACAAGCCTAATAAGCAAAAGCGCCTCCTAAAGGGCGGAGGGGGCGGCAAGGGGAATGCGCGCTTTGCAACGCCTACGCGCCAAACACCGCGCTTTGCACAAAGCGGTAAAAGGACGCTTGAGCGCGAGGTTGAGCTTGAGCTTAAGCTAATTGCAGACATAGGCATAATAGGCATGCCAAACGCAGGCAAATCCACACTTCTTGCTGCGCTTACAAGCGCAAAGCCCAAAATTGCAAACTACCACTTTACTACGCTTGCGCCAAACCTCGGTGTGCTTGAGCAGTATTCCTCACGGCTTGTACTTGCGGATATCCCAGGGCTTATTGAAGGCGCAAGCAAGGGCGCAGGGCTTGGGCATGAGTTTTTAAGGCATATTGAGCGCACACGCATGCTTATACATGTTGTTGATGCAAGCTTTGAAGAAGAGAGAAGCCCGCTTGAAGCATATACGCTTTTAAATGCTGAGCTAAATGCTTACAGCGAAACGCTTGCAGCGCTCCCACAGATAGTTGTTGCAAATAAAATGGATATGCCAAGGGCAGCTGAGGGCATCCGTGAGTTAAAAGAAGCGCTTTTACCTAAGGGTGTGCAAGTGTTTGAAATAAGCGCGCTTATGCATAAAGGGCTTATGCCAATGGTTAAGGCTGTTTTTGGGCTTGCTCTTACGCTCCCGCCTGTACCTGAGTTTGAAGAAGAGGCGCTTGTCGAAGAGCCGCTTTATAGTGAGGGCTTTGAAGTTTATAAAGACGAAGACGGTGCATTTGTTGCTTTAGGAGGGGAAGTAGAAAGGCTCCTTGATGAAACCGACCCTAATGACGAGCAGTCCATGCGCAGGTTTCAGATGCTTTTAAAAAGCACAGGCATAATTGATGCCCTAAAAGAGGCAGGAGCTGGTGAAGGCAGCCATGTGCGCCTTGGCGAGTGGGAATTTGACTTTATAGAATAACATCAGAGCAGTATATAGAGCATATATAATGTACTGTTGAGATACACTACATAGGTAACAGAAAGAAGCAAGAGAAAACCCCCGAT
>CAYWTY010000032.1:17518-19453 GCA_964461335.1 uncultured Oscillospiraceae bacterium | reverse complement strand
CCCATGACAGCTTTCCTTGCACAGATGTGTAACCTATGTTTGACGCCGCTACACACACTTAATCGCTGAACCCCTAACTGGCATTGACGCGCAGTAAGTACAAGAGTATAATGGCACTGCGCATTTTGTGATGAAATTTTACCGGGGGTTGCTTAAAGATGGAGAATAATGACATAAACAGACAAGTACATGATGCGCTCTGTGAGCTCTTTAGTGCTGCATCACTGCAGCAAGGGGAACTTATTGTTGTTGGCTGTTCTACAAGCGCAGTTGCAGGCTTTGATATAGGCTCACAATCAGACGAGAACATAGCAGCTTTAATTATGGATGCTATTCTCCCGGAAATTAAGGCGCACAACCTTATGCTTGCAGTGCAATGCTGCGAACACTTAAACCGCGCTCTTGTTGTTGAGCGGCAGGCACTAATGCAATATGGGCTGACCCAAGTCTGGGTTAAACCATGGCTTCACGCAGGGGGCGCTTTTGCAGCTCTTGCAATGGAGCGTTTTGTGGCACCTGTTGTTGTTGAAGATATACGCGCTTTAGCAAGCGCAGGCCTTGATATAGGGGGAACATTAATTGGCATGCATTTGCGGCCTGTTGTTGTACCTCTTCATACTCGCGGCCGCAAAATTGGGGAAGCAAACCTTACTATGGCATATACCCGCCCAAAATATATTGGCGGGCCGCGTGCGCAATATGAGCAAAATAACGGGCATAGAGCTTAAGAACGAATTATAGTAAGTGCTAATATAGCAGCACCCCAAAAAGGTGCTGTTTTTTATTTGTTAAATACTTGACAATGGCAGAATAAGCGTTTACACTATAATATGTCTCATTTGAGACAGATTATGCATCGGAGTTGTCATGCTATATTTAACTAAAGTTCAAGCCAAGCGCTTTTCGCTTCTTCTTGAACAGACGTTTCTCTTTAATGGCTTTGCTAAAGAAGAAATTGAAAAGCTTCTTATGAGCCTTGAAGCCGAATATATTCAATATGCTTCGGGCGAAACCATCCTTGACCAAAACAGTTTAAAGCCATGCTTAGGCATTCTGCTTTCAGGAAGCGCAATAGTTGAAAAACATTCTGGTGAAGGGGTTATGCGCATGAGCATGCTCACTCCAGGGCAGCTCTTTGGCATGGCTTCACTTTTCTCCTCCGGAAAGGCGCAGCCATACCCTGTTAGCATTCTTGCAAAGAATAATACAGCTGCGCTTCTTATAAGCGAAGAAACACTCAAGGAACTTTTTTATAAAAACCACATTTTAGCGGAAAACTATATTTGCCACCTAACTGGGCGCATTCATTTTCTGAATAAGCGTCTTGAATATTTTATACGGCCAACAGTTGAAGAGCGCGTGCTTTTTTACCTAACCCAAAACGCTATTCAAGGCGCGCAAATCAACAGCTTTACTGCACTTGCAAAGTCACTTTGCATAAGCCGCGCTTCGCTTTACAGGGCGCTTGACAACCTAGAGAAGAACGGCAGCATCAAACGAAACGGGCATAAAGTAGATGTGCTTGTAGAGCAGCCCGAACCCTTTTTATAAACAGGTTTTGACACTATAACGAATAAAAGGAGACTTTTAAATGAACCCCAAAAAATATTCACTCGCTCTTGCACTTATTCTTGTTTTTGCACTTCTCTTGGGGTGTGCAGCGCAGGTTGTTCCCGAACCTCCACAGGTAACTGTGCAGCCATCACAAGTGCCGATAGCCACGCCCCAACCCCAACCTGAGCCTGAACCAGAACCTGTTTCGCTTTCAATTATTGCCTTAAAAGGGCCTACAGGCATGGGTATGGTAAAGCTTATGAAGGACGCGGAGACGGGTACAGCCAAACACGATTATCAATTTGGAATCTATGGAACAGCCGATGAAGTTGTTCCTAAACTCATCAATGGCGACGTTGATGTAGCATTGCTGCCTTGTAA
>CAYWTY010000032.1:0-17508 GCA_964461335.1 uncultured Oscillospiraceae bacterium | reverse complement strand
CAGCAGCTCCTGATGAAATAGTAGGCAAAATAGCAACAGGTGAAGCTGATATTGCAGCTGCGCCAATTAACCTTGCATCCGCACTGTATAACAAAACCGATGGGAATGTTGCAATTATTGCAGTAAACACGCTTGGCGTACTTTATATTCTTGAAAACGGAAATAGCGTAAATACGCTTTCAGACCTTAAAAAAGCAAAGCTTTATGCAACAGGAGAAGGCGCAACACCCGAATACATCCTCAATTACCTCCTTGAACAAAACCAAGTTTTAGCTGATACTGAAATCGAATACATGGCTGAGCACTCAGAACTTGCAACCTTGCTTGCAGCTGACATGGGCGGGGTTAAGGTTGCGATGCTCCCTGAACCTAACGCAACAATCGCAAGGCTTAAAAACCCAAAGCTTCGAATTGCGCTTGACCTTACAGAAGAATGGAACAAGGTTTCCGGCGGAACTGAGCTGGTTCAAGGCTGTATTATCGTAAGGCGCGATGTGCTAAAAAGCAACCCAGAGGCAATAGATGCATTTTTGCTTGAATATGCAGCATCTACTGCCTTTACAAACGAGAAGCCAAAAGAAGCTGCAGCGCTTATAGAGAAGTTCGGCATTATCCCAAGCGCTGAAGCAGCAGAGGCAGCAATACCCAAGTGCAATATTGTCTGCATTACTGGTGATGATATGAAACTAAGCGCAAGAAGCATGCTCGAAATGCTTTATAACGCGAACCCGAAAAGCATTGGAGGAAAGCTTCCTGGCGACGACTTTTACTATCTCCCTTAAGTTAATTGCCTAAAGGAGGATAAATGCGCTTAAAAGGATTTTTTAGAGGTATTGGAATAGCGCTTTTTTGGCTTGGCCTATGGCAGCTGGCAAGCCTTGCTGTAGGCTCCCTATTCATTCTCCCCTCTCCCCTTGAAAGTGCATTTAGCCTCTTTAGGCTTGCTCTGCAGGGCAGCTTTTGGGTTTCTACCTTTTTTAGCTTATTACGCATTTTGGCAGGTTACCTAATTGCAGTGATGCTGGGCTTGCTGCTTGGCATACTTACTGCAGCGCTGCCTTTTGCTAATGCGCTTCTTAAGCCGCTTAGAAGCATAATGAAGGCAACCCCTGTAGCTTCGTTCATTCTGCTTGTTGTGCTCTGGATTCATTCAAATTTTGTACCTACATTTACAGCGCTTGTTATGGTGCTCCCGCTTATTTGGGCAAGCGTACAGGAGGGCATACGCGCAACTGACCAAGAGCTTATTGAGATGGCAAAGCTCTTTCACTTTGGGAAGCTAAAAACATTCAGAATGGTATATCTGCCAAGCCTGCTTCCAAATTTGCTCGCAGCCTGCGCAACAGGCCTTGGTTTTGCATGGAAGGCAGGTGTTGCTGCAGAGGTGCTTGCGCATACGCCAAACTCAATCGGCCGTAACCTTATGCAGAGCAAATACAATTTGCTTACAGCGGATATGTTCGCGTGGACAGCTGTTGTAATCGCACTTTCTATTCTGTTTGAACACGCGTTTGTACGCCTGCTTAGAAAAATACGGCGCGATGGCAGATGGGGGGCGCACGAATGAGCATACGCCTTACAAATGTTTATGCAGGTTATGAGGGTAAAACAGTGCTCTGTGATTTCTCGCTTGAGTTGCCATATAAAGGAGCAGTAGCTATTTTAGGCCCATCAGGCTCAGGCAAGACTACGCTGCTGCGTTTGCTTGCAGGGCTTTTAACGCAGCAAAAAGGCTCAGTTAAAGGTTTGAACGGGAAAAGGGTAAGCATGGTTTTCCAGGAAAACAGGCTTTTACCCTGGTGCACAAGCTATGAAAATATTGATTTAGTGCTTAAGAAAAATAGAGAAGTCAGCACAGCAGCTGCTTGGCTTGAGCGAATGGAGCTTGCAGCTGAGCGCAACCACTACCCGCATGAGCTTTCAGGCGGCATGCAGCGCAGAGTTGCGCTTGGGCGAGCATGCGCTTATGGGGGTGATATTCTCCTGCTTGATGAACCATTTACAGGCATTGATGATGCGCTCCGCGCACGCCTTATACCACATATTCAAAGCGCAGCAGAGCTGATTGTGCTTGTTACGCATGACCCTACGGATGCTGACTTGTTTAAGGCAAAGCAGCTTTTTCTTGGCGCAAACGACTTTAACGAGTAGAGCCACGAAGCTTAATTTAGACTTCAGGCGCGAGTTTTTTAAAACCCCCATGGTATAGGAAATTTATACTCCTCATTTTTCGGGTTTACAGGGTATTTCTCGAGCTCCGCGCCCGGTGTATCATGATAATTATAATCGTCTGTATAAGGGGAATAACTGATTACACGCACCTCCCCCTTCCCCTCATCTACCTGAAGGAACTGCATATACGCAGAGCCGCCCTTTGGGCCTGCTGATTGATAATTTGAAATAAGTTCATATACAGTGCGTTTTTGCTTATCGTTTCCATCATTAATTGTAATTTTGGCGTGGCCTATGGTATAGCGATGCCCGCACATTACGAGGTATATGTTAGGGTTTTTTTTAACGACTTTATCAAACAGAAGTTTACCCTGTGTTGAGTATGACATATCAGTATCAAAATAGTCGTGAACGCAAAGCACACCAACATATTCCCTGTAATCTTCAAACACTTTGTTCACCCAGCGTATACATTGCGAATCAGGTGAATAGCTCATATATACAAACACAAACTGGCGTGAGCCAAGCCGGATAAGGTCATAATGCCCGCGGTTATTCTTATAGGAGCCGCCATAATAGCTGTTGTTTGTTCGTGCCCTCATTGCATCTTCGCCAAAATTCCTGCTGTAATTGGTAAAGTCAAGCTCGCGGCCTATATCATGGTTGCCGGCAAGCACCCCATAAGGAAGATTGCTTAGCGCTTGCATTGCCTTATTTGCAACATCCCATTCATCTAACACCTTAGAGTTATGAACGAGGTCGCCTGTATGCACAATGTACTTTAAGTTTAAATTAGCTTGCTCCTTTGCCAAAAACTCCGTAAGCAGGCTGTAAAGCTCCGGATATTTCCCTGCGTAATGCTGTGTATCTGAAACCCAGCCTATTGTATATACATCTTGGTCGTTTACAAAGAGCTTGCTTAAGTCGGGTGTAGGAGTTGGCTCTGGCAGGCTTTGCGCCTTAGGCACAAGGTTTAGCACCGGTGCTTCGGAAACTTCATTTTTTAGCGCAGGAACCGGCTCTAAGGGGTTGTCAACAGGGGAGCTTGAAAATGGGGATATTATATACTCTAACCCGTCAGCAAAGTATAGGATTAGTATTGCAAGAAGCGTGAGTGAAAGCACAGCTATAAATACAAGCTGCAAGCTATATTTTTGTTTTCGGCTTTTGCGTATATACCGCGTATACTTTCTTTTGCTCAACTTGCTTGGCTCCTATTATTATAAAGAACTTTTTTAAGAAGACGCATTTAGCTGTACTTGAATACAGCAAGCAAGCGCTTAAAAGACCATGACTATACTGCTCTTAAGCATAGCAAAACGAAGTAAAAGCCGCAACTGCTGTATGGAGCATATACCGTATTCCTTATAGTACCGAATAGTACCGAGTTTCTAAGAGGGGCATATATTGCTTGTAAGGGGGTAGTAATATGAAAACTTAGCTTTCAAGCTTAAAGACAAACACTCCGCAGGAAGGCTTTGAATTAGCAATAAAGCTTTCACAAAAAGGGGTGGAGTACACACAGCCTTCTGAAGCAATACGCAAAAAGCTCCGCCCAATCTACTCAAGGAATGCAGGTACCCTTATTTTCGCCTCTGAAGTAGTTGCATTAAACTTCCAAACTGTAGCTCGAGCAAATAATTATTGGAGAGGGAACTCCTAACCCTGCAGCAAACCGATAAGTATAAAAAAGCTGCAGCAGTTTATGCAAAGCAAAAAACAGGGGCACGCCCCTGAAAGATTTCTGACAAACGCCCCATTATTAACAGAGTATGGGGCGTTATCTTTCTGAGGAAAAGATATGAAAGATTTAAGAAAGGCAAATAAGCATCGTAAATAGCACAAAGATTGCCTCTCTTGTATTAAGGCAATCTTTTTCATGACCTATACTGCCGCTCTCAGCAACATAAAGGGCCCTTTTTTTGTTATAGCCGGTAGCTTTTGAGCATACATACCAAAATGCTTGCCATCGATTAATAATGTGCTATAATTACCAGTATAAGGCATAGTGAATATATGATGCTATTCTTGTTACAGATGCAACAGTGGAAAAATGGTGAAAACATATCAAGCGAAACAGCCATATTTATAGGGCCTATTCGGGTGCGCCTATAAAACTCTTAACGATGAAAGCTTTTGCAGATCCATTCTGCAAATAAAATAATGGGAGGATAACAACATGAAAAAACGTATGCTAATAGTGTTGCTCATCGTGTTGCTTGCAGTCACGCCGTTATTGGGCGCATGCGAGCAGAGCGCACTAAAACCTGAGCAGCCGGAAAAAGCCGAAACGCCGGAAAAACCGGTTGAACCCGAAAAGCCGCAGGAAAAAAAGGTTGAGCTGACTATGGGTTCATGGCGCGCGGATGATGTTGCCCAGATGAACAACCTTATTTCCGCCTATAATGCGGTTGCGCCGGATGTCACCATCATATTCCAACCCACTAATCCGCCCGATTATAACGCGACTTTAAGGCTGCAGCTTGACAGCGACACAGGCCCGGATCTTATGTATGCCCGCTCATACGCTACGGGGCAGGAACTGTTTAACGCGGGTTTTTTTGCGGACTGTACTGATATTCCCGGCCTGATGGACAACTTTACTGCTTCCAACCTTGCGCCATGGCAAATGCCGGACGGGAAAATGTTTGCCGTACCTTTTGCTGCCGTATCCCACGCAGTTTACTACAACAAAGATATCTTTGCTGCGCAGGGGCTAAGCGTTCCCACAACATGGGATGAGTTTATTGAGGTTTGCCAAACTTTGAAGGATAACGGCATTACGCCCCTTTCGAACGGGGTTGCGGATGAATGGGATATTCTTGAATGCTTCTTCCTTGGAATGCTGCCAAACTATGTGGGCGGGGCTGACCAACGCGTCCTTTATGAAAAGGGAGATAAGAAACTCAATGACGAGAATTTTGTAAATGCCTATGCGGACATCTCAAAGGTTGCGCCCTTCCTGCCGGACGGCTTTGAGGCTGTAACCTATAATGATAGTCAGGTGCTTTTCAATACTCAAGCTGCCGCAATGTTCATGGACGGGTCTTGGACATTGGGCGTGTATGCTGATGCTGACTTTGAGTGGGGTGTGTTCGCAATCCCTGCGCGCAGCGCTGCGGATACAGCGGTTTGCTTCCACCCCGACATGGCTATAACCATGAACACAAAGTCTGCGCATCCCGAAGAAGCAAAGGCGTTCCTCGCCTGGCTTTGTACTGAAGAAGGCGCGACTACAGCTTCAGAAAATCTGCCAGTCGGATTCTTCCCGATGATAAATTTCAAAATACAGCTTGAGGATGTTCATGCGAACGAATTCCTTGCTCTGAACCTTGGAAAGCAAACCGATGCCCGCTTTGTCTGGCCGGCGCTGATGGATCTTTATGCGCCTATGAATCAGGCCGTTATCGGAGTTTTGAAGGGCACTATGACTCCGCAGCAGGCAGCAGACAGCGTTGCCAAACTGCTTCCCTAACTTTAAGTTTAAACGAGTTAATTGAACTGCCGGAGGGGTTTCCCTCCGGCATGACATTAAACCCTGCGCCATTGCCTTGTTCATTTTTTGAGGACTCGTCCCCAAATTGTCGCATTATAAGGGGGTTAAATCATGCAGTCCCATGCCAAAAAAACGCGTTTACATCTTGGTGCAAATAGGCTTAGCCCAAATGGTGTATATTGGATATGGTACATGCTCCCTGCGCTTGCCTTTTATGTTATATTTATGGTATACCCGATGATTGAATCGCTTCGCCTGAGTTTTTTTACAGGGACCTTCGGCAACCGCGCTTTCGTAGGATTTCAAAACTTCGTTAAGCTATTTTCGGATCCGGATCACTCGGAGAGGTTTTTAAACGCCTTCAAAAATACTGCATTCTTTTTTACTGTTCATATGCTTGTGCAGAATGTACTCGGTATAGTGTTTGCGGTGTTGCTCACAAATACGCATATGCGCGGGCGCAAAATATATCAAACTATAATATTCGTGCCAACCACATTCGCTGTTTTAGTTACAGGGTATCTCTGGAAGCTTTTGCTCAGCCCAGTTTGGTCAAAACCCTTTCTTTCAGGTATAGGCTTGGGGGTTCTTGCTAAGCCCTGGTTGGGCATGGAAAGCACAGCACTTCTATTCGTTTCGCTTATTTCCTGCTGGCAATGGATGGGTATTCCTACTATGATGTTCGTTGCTGCGCTGCGCAATATAAATGAGGATATTTACGAGGCAGCCTATATTGATGGCGCGTCAGGATGGCAGGTGTTTTGGCGCATCAAGCTACCGCTGTTAAAACCCATTATCGGCATGATAACAATTCTAACTTTTGTAAACAATTTTAATGCGTTTGATATCGTGTTCGCCATGGAAAACGTTAATGGCGCCCCGGGCTACAGCACTGATCTTATAGGCACGCTATTCTACCGTCTCGGTATAGCGGGCCAGCATCCTATTGGCATACCTGACCCGGGGATGGGCGCTGCTGTCTCAACACTTATATTCATTATGCTCGCTATCGTTTCATTTTTAATTTTGAGAAGGACAGAAACAAAGGGGTAGGATGACATGAAAATAAATAAGGCAGCAGGCTCATTAAGGGCTAAAAGGATGCACGCTGGTTCACACGCGGTACTCATAATATGGTCTGCAATCGTTGTTTTTCCGCTTTATATTATGGTCATCAATTCCTTTAAAGACCGCCTCAGCATCTATAAGGATACATTCAGCCTTCCCAAAGTGTGGAACATATCTAATTATACTGATGTGCTTTCTAGCGGGGATTTTATGCGCTATTTTCTTAACAGCTTCATAGCTGTTATCGTATCGCTCACACTGGTCATCATTTTGGGTACTCTCGCTTCTTACGCGCTCGCGCAGTGGCGCGGCAGATGGTCCTCTTCGCTGCATTTTTTCTTCATGGCCGGCATGATGCTCCCTATTAAAATAGCCTCTATTAAACTCTTGGAGTTAATACGCATTTTAGGGCTGCTCAATTCGGTTTGGGCACTAATCCCCATATATGTTGCTATGGGCTTGCCTATCGCTGTGTTTGTACTGACCGAGTTCATACGCCAGATACCGAAAGATTTGCTTGAAGCTGCGCTTATAGACGGCTGCGGAAGGCTGGGTATCCTTAAAAAAATAGTAGCCCCGTTGCTCCGTCCTGCACTTGCTACGGTTGCTATCTATAATCTTATCCCGTTTTGGAATGATCTTTGGTTTCCGTTGATTTTTATTTCAGATGAAAAATCAAAAACTCTGCTCCTCGGCGTTACGCGCTTGTTCGGCCAGTATCAGACGGATTGGTCAAAA
The DNA here is from genome assembly GCA_964461335.1 of uncultured Oscillospiraceae bacterium. GTDB lineage: Bacteria > Bacillota > Clostridia > Christensenellales > CAG-138 > JAKJBL01. Next base: position 10,034 of record CAYWTY010000032.1, on the reverse strand, counting down.
GTTCTCGCTGTGCTCACCCTTTCTTCGCTGCCCGTGCTAACGCTGTATCTTTTGTTCAGCAAGCATTTTATAAAGGGCATGACCTCAGGCGCCATTAAAGGATAGCGGCTGCGATTTTCTATTTAAAAGTCTAAATTTAGCTGAGATAACAGATTAAAAACCTAAAAAGATTCGGTCCCTTGTGTTTTTAACAGCTTGCGGTTAAACATTTTTGCGCAAAAAGCGGCACGACCTCACAGGTTGTGCCGCAATTGACTTTGGTTCAAGCAGGAAAGCTTTTTATGCAAGCGTAATTGACACAGGCGTTGCGTTTGCAAGATTATCGCTAATCGGGCACCTGCTTTCAACTACTTCCAACCACTTTTTAAGGGTTTGTTCATCTACATCTGCTTGCGGAATTACGCGTGCTTTGATTTCTTTAAAACCTGCACGCTCCCTATCAGATAGCGCCATAAGCTTCTTGGGGTTTAAATCCCCCTCTACCTCTATATCAAGGCCTTTTAGTTCAAAGTTCATTTCCTTGGCAACCATGTTGCATACAACCCCAAGGCACCCTGTAAGTGATGCTAAAAGGTATTCCACGGGGGTTGCGCCTTCATCCTTACCGCCAAAAGAATCCGGCTCATCAATAACCAACGTAAAGGTTCTTGCCTGTACTACAGTTTTTGTTTCGTTTTCGCTTCTTGCCTTTACGGACACTTTTAAATCTGCCATTCTTATCACCTTACTCTCTGTTTCTTTACCATGTTATTTTCCGTTTTACCGGGTTAGCATTATGATACCACGCTTAGAGCTTTAATAAACCTGCTAATGAAATTGGTTTTCCTCTACAGCGGGGCAGAGCAAAAACATCGTCTTTGCTTCGTATATAGTATGAATTTTTAATAGAGTTTTCTACTGGCGCTTTAGTTTTTCTATCGGGGTCTTTCTTTAGTAAGTGCTGCTGATAGCTGTTATTTGCAGCAAAAATAACCTCTGCGATAAACCACTCTGCAACAAACTTACTAAGCTTATTAAGGCGCATGCTGTTAACAGCTTTATAATGAGCTTTCATATGTAAACCAAAGAATAATAGTTCTCATTTGCTTTTTCTCATCTGCACTTTATAATCAGCTTAATGAAGCAAGGTTTAAGCCTGCGTATTAAACGCGCTATGTAAAGTGTATTTGATGCATTGAAACTAAGAGCCATGCCAATAGTATACTCATAAGAGGAGAGCAAATATTGAAAGACACAACACATGGGTGGGCTTTAGAAAACAGTTATTTAAAGCTACCTGAACAGTTTTACAGCAGGCAGGCGCCTTGCCCTGTAAAATCACCCAGCCTAATAATTTGCAACAGCAAGTTAGCCGCAAAGTTAGGCTTAAATTTGGACTATCTTGCGTCGAATGAGGGAATTGCGGTTCTTGCAGGCAACATAACTCCGCCAAATGCAGCACCGCTTGCACAGGCATATGCAGGCCATCAGTTCGGCTACTTTACAATGCTTGGCGATGGGCGTGCGCTTCTGCTTGGGGAACAGCTTACACCTGCGGGCGAAAGGGTTGATATACAATTTAAAGGCTCGGGCAGAACACCCTATTCCCGCGGCGGCGACGGGCGCGCTGCACTTGGCCCAATGCTAAGGGAGTACATTATAAGCGAGGCAATGCATGCGCTAAACATCCCAACTACCCGAAGCCTTGCTGTTGTAACAACAGGTGAGCCTGTATACAGAGAAACAGAGCTTCAGGGCGCTGTGCTAACGCGGATAGCGGCAAGCCATATTCGGGTTGGCACATTCCAGTTTGCAGCATACATGCTCAGCGTTAATGAGCTAGAAAAGCTGGCTGACTATACAATTTCGCGCCATTTCCCAGCCTTGCTTACAGATAGCCGCCCCTACCATGCCCTGCTTCGCGAAGTAATAAACAGGCAGGCGCTTTTAATTTCAAAATGGCAGCTTGCTGGGTTTATTCACGGCGTTATGAACACGGACAATATGAGTATAAGCGGCGAAACAATAGACTATGGGCCATGCGCATTTATGAATGATTATGACTCGAAAACCGTATTCAGCTCCATTGATACATACGGCCGCTATTCCTATGGCAACCAGCCCAAAATCGCACAATGGAACCTCGCAAGGTTTGCTGAGACACTTCTGCCCCTACTAAACAATGATGTCGAAAATGCAAAAGCTGAAGCAGAGGCAGAGCTATCACGCTTTGATGAATTATTCAACGAATACTGGCTTAAAGGAATGCGCTTAAAGCTAGGTTTAGCCAACGAAGAAGCCGGCGATAATGCGCTTGTTGAGCGTTTATTGGAGTTAATGCAAAAATACAGGGCTGACTATACTAATACATTTCTCTCTTTAACATTTGGCGTAACAGATGCAATAATTAAAGAGACCGATTTTAAAGAATGGCATATGCAATGGCAAAGCAGGTTGACCAGTCAGGATATACCCGAAGCTTCATGCCAGGCTCTTATGAAGCAAAACAACCCAGCGCTTATCCCAAGAAACCACATAGTAGAAGAAGCGCTTTTAAAAGCTGAGGCAGGCGATATAAGCTATATGAATAGACTTCTTGAGGCGCTGCACACACCATATGCACATACAAAAGAGCAGCAAGAATACGCGAAGCCGCCGCTAAAAGGCGAACAATACAGAACCTTTTGCGGGACATAATAATCTTGTATATTTAGACCCTTAAAGCATGTTTTAGGCTGTTTTAAAGAGCTACCAAATATAGGGGAGCAGCCTGTACTTAACTTTATTCATATACGTGTTGTACCCCTCAAGCTCTTTTTCTAAAAAGGCTTCCTCTATTTTGATTCTTTTAATGAATATCAGCGGGTAAATAAGTATTGGTGCAAGTGCAAAATATGAACCCAGCACAAAAGGTATTGGAATAAATACAAGCAGCGATGCCAAATACATCGGATGCCTAATTACTGAATAAAGCCCGCCTGTAATTAGTTTTTGATTGCCAAACACATCAATTATTCGCGCTGCATATCTGTTTTGATTTATTACAGCAACAAACATAAAATAGCCTGCAAGCATAATAACAGTTGCAGCTAAAGACAATTTTAGGGGCATGCGCGACCACCCAAAGCGGAAATCGAGCCCTGACAAAATGAACATAAAAAGAAATATAATACCGCCGAGCGCGCTGTTTTCGCCGCGCTCCTTTTCGGGCGCTTTGCTGAGCAGGCGCCGTTTTAGAGTTTCCGGGTCTTTAATAATAAGGTATAGGAAAAAAGCAGCCATAGGCAGAATAAGCGAAATTAGAAATATCCAGCCGTTAAAAAAGTTTACGCTCCCTGCACAAAGGAACAGAGTTGCTCCTATTATTAGAAACCCAAGCCCGAATTTCTTAAGCGCGCGCATAATAAGCGCTTTACGGTCAATCCCCTCCATAGCTGTACCCCCTTTTTTTGATTTACTTTATACGTGAGTACATCTTCATATCTAACACCTTGGTGTTCTTTATGGCATTGCTGCGGAGCGTACCCTCAAACTGAAACCCCGCCTTTTCAAGCACTCGGCATGAAGCAGAGTTATTAGCAAACGGCTCTGCGTAAATGCGTATGATATCCGTATTGCTGAAAACAAACTCACAAAATTGCCGTACTGCCTCAGTAGTAATGCCCTTGCCCCAATGCTCCTCGCCTATGTAGTACCCCATTTCTGCAGTTAGGCTATGGATATTCGACTGACGAAAAGCGCCGATACTGCCGACCAGCTTACCTTGTAGAATTATGGCAAAAGCATATGTGCTGCCCTTATCTGCGTTTAGCATTGAAGCGATGAACTCTTCGCCATCTTTTGCTGTGTATGGGTATGGAATGCCATCTCGCAAATTATCCTGCACATTTTTGTTATTGATTATTGCGGCAACATCAGCGGCATCGCTCATTTGCCACGGTCTAATAGAAACGTTCATTTTCACTTTTAATCCTTCCAACTCCACCAGTTTTGCTTGCCTTCTTGCAGCCACCCGTTGTTATCGGCGTAATGCACAGCCAGACGATAGCAGTATAGGGCACAATTGTCTACGGGTATTCCCTCTGCCAAGCAGTCGGCGGTATTCATATGCTCCCAAATCAACTTAGCAGTGCGCTGCTGCATTTTTCCAAAGCCTATTAAGGCTCATACTGTTTCCTATTGGGCATCATTAGACAACTATATTTTAGTACAAGTAAAAAGACATGTCGAGTTTCATTTCACACACAAGGCTTAGGCAAATAAAACTGCTTAAATGAATTATATATAATCTAATCTTTCATATTGACAATACTGAACGCGTATAGTATTGTAAGCACAACACTATAACGACTTCCCCCATATTCAAAGCAGCATACTTTATTGCCCCTTAATACTTTAAGTTTCAAGATAGCTACAACGGTTTTTTGTTACTCTATTCCTCAATACCTATAATAAGAGCTTCTAAGGCGCTGATGTTCTTTTAAAGCTAAACTCACCCGGCTTTTTGCAATGCACATGTTGATAGAGCACTTGTATTGCTTAAGCATATACTTAAGCTGCAGCTTTCGTAGCCCATATTATTTTAGACAAGGAGGGTTTATGGCAAAAAAGTGGGATCATCTCTTTATTTCACCCAGTTACAGACCGCCTATTTTGGATTCTATTTACGATGACAGAGGCAACCTCAAAACCGGCAGAACTTTAGGCCAAACCTACGCAAACAATGAACTGTTTCCCGATGGTAAAGTTAACTTCAGCCTCTCGTGGTTTTACGAAATACCTGAAGTTAACCCGATTGTGGGTGAGCATGTGCATGATAGCGATGAACTGATTTTCTTCATGCCCGCCTTCACCCATAAGGACGATGATGTAAACGCGACTTGGGGGGAAGCAACTGTTTACATCGAAGGTGAGCCTTATAAGGTATGCAAGCCGCGCTATGAAATGCGCAGTTAACCCTACCTGTGGCAGGGAGTTTCAAACAAAGTTCTGGGAAAGCCCACGCCGCAAAAACCGCGTGCTTATAGCAGGCGGCGGGCCTGCAGGAATGCAGGCAGCTATAACTGCTGCAGATAGAGGGCATGAAGTTATACTCTGCGAAAAGGGCAACCTGCTTGGCGGCGCGCTAAAAACTGCGGAGCATGTTAGCTTCAAGTTTGATTTATCAAACTACAAGCAATCCTTAATTAACCGGGTAAACAACCGCGCAATACGCGTAATGATGAACACCCAGGTTGACGAAGAGCTCTGCAAGCTGTTAAAGCCCGATGTTTTAATTTGCGCAATAGGCGGGGAAAAACTTTGCCCAAGCATACCTGGCATAGAGCTTGACCATGTGGTTTTTGCAGAGGACATATGGAAAAAAGAAAAACCTATTGGTCAGCAGATAGCAATCATCGGCGGCGGGATGACAGGCGCTGAGGAAGCGCTCAACTTTGCAATGGAAGGCAAAGATGTAACTATACTCGAAATGTGCTCCTCTATAGCAAAGGACGGCAATTTCAGAGGCAGGGAAGCGCTTTTACAGGAAATCGACAAGTATTCGAATATCCATATACACATCGGCACAAAGGCGCTCGAAATTCTAAATGACGGCATTAAAGCACAGTGTGAAGATGGCAACACTTTGCATATCCCTGCTGAAACTGTAATTATTGCAGCTGGACGCCTTGCGCTTAATGATGAAGCTGAAAAAATGCGCGAATGGGCACCAGAGTTCGTTCTTGCAGGCGACTGCAAAAAGTCGGGGAAAATCCTCGATGCTGTACGGGGCGGGTACTATGCTGCAATGAACGTGTATTAAACTCATTAAACATGGTTTAAACAGAGAGCAAAAGGTGGCTTTGGCCGCTTTTTGCTCTCTGGCATCATTAGCTGCTTAAACCTATTCACTTTATGTGAAAAAAGATGTATCATAAATGAAAGTAAGCTTAGACAAGGTTGTTATAAATGCGGCAAAACAAAGAAAATAAAATCCTCGAATGTTCAAACCGTCTTTTTATCGAATCTGGCTATAATGCAACAACAATGCGCCAAATAGCGGGAGCTGCAGAAGTTAGCTTGGGCTTAGCAACATATCATTTTAGCACTAAGCGCAATATCGCAGTAATAATAATGAGCAAATATCTTCGCTACCTAAAAGAACGCCTTGCGGAGGTTCACAGCGCAACAGAGGCACCGCTTGCACACTCAGCTGCAATGGTGAGGCTGTGCATGGAGTTTTTCCTCTCGCACCCCTGCAAGCAGTTTTACCTTGAAAGCCTGGAGCAGGAAATTTACGCAGACAGCATAAAAAGCCTTGGAGAGACGAGCATCACGCTAATTGCAGAAGCTTATAATGTAGATGCAACATCAGATTTGCTTATGCTCTTTGACAACTACATCCCTACAAGCGTTGAGCGAATCCTTATAACTGAAAAGGTAAAGGGCAACTTTTCGGGCATACCTTTTGATATGATTCCAGACATTGTATTTTCAATTACTGTTGAGCGGCTCCTCGAAAAACCGGAAATTCGAAAAGCTAGCTCAGCCGGAAGTGAAGTTGCACGATTAGCGTTAGCCAAAATCCCCAAAGACATTACACAAACCCTTTTTAGCTAAATAAGCCAAGCAGCCAACTACGGCATATTTTAACTTTGTGCTTTAGCCTTCCTTATGCTTTACCTACCTTGCTTAAAAAGCTCCAATAACTGCTTCTCTTTGAAACTCGCGCTTGCTTTCAGCAATGCTTTACTGTAACATTATATACGCATTTGGGGATGTAGCCCAGCAGGTTAGAGCGCTTCGCTCACATCGAAGAGGTCGTAGGTTCGAGCCCTATCATCCCCACCAAAATAGGATGCAAGTCTTAATACAATCGAAAAGCCTGCAAATTGTGGGCTTTTCGGTGTTTTAGGGCATTTTGGGCTGCTAAAAGCGGGTTGATTTATGGTGTTCTGCGTTTTTCCGCGGGGATGTTTGCACACGCTTTGCCGATTTCTGGCTATCTTTCGTTATCAGATTAGGGTTCGGCAAATGGCATATAGAAAATCGTTACAAGATGTTCGGTACTTTAAACTGTACCCAATAGAATGGGCAATAAATATTAGCAGGTACAGAATTCGCTATATAGATAATCCGAAGCTTGGCACCTATGGGTCAGTTGAATAAAATACATATAATGCGCAACTCCAATTTGGCGCGGGCTGCTAAGTTTATTTACAATCCGATTTTTATACGCAAGATGTTTTCTTCCGTCAAGTTCATATACTGGATTTCGATTTCCGCCGCATCTTTAATTTGAGAATTGACCCACTCATTGTATTCGGTTGCATCTACAGGGTGAGTGTCGTCATATTGCCCATCTTCCATGATATAGTAAACAATCCCCATCCCGCTTTTATCTATATCACTTGGAAACGGATTATTTTGATAGCCTGTTTCCGCGTAGTTTTTGTCCCATGCGTCCACCATGCCGAGCAATACGTAATTGTCTGAATCCGGAACATACTGATAAAGGCTGTAGGGCCAAAAGTTGTCGCCTGCGAGTCCCTGATTGTGCGACCATAACGCCTTGACTATGCCGTTATTGTAAAAAGTCAGCGCCGGATACTCATGCAGTTGGGTTTGCAATGCTTCGGTCTCATTCTCATAACCAAATACGTATCCTGCCATACCTGCGGTAATTGTGGTGGAATACATAAGTATAAGCTCTTCTTTTCCGTCGTTATCCACATCATGAACGGCAAACATGTTTTCAGACATATCGCCCAATTGTTCCTCGCTGTTAGTGTTGCCTGGTAGTATATTGTTCCTTATCAGGTTTTCAAGCGCAGTAGAATATGCATGATACATATCATCAAGATTATCGATGGGTTCATCAGGTTCTAACGGTGTATCTGGCGCAGCTGCCGGGGCTGTCGGCGAGGCGGGAATAGGCGATCTATCATTAGTAACCGCTGTATTTACTGCCTGATTATTGTTGCATGCGGCGAGTGTCACACATAAAACAACGGACAAAAATATGTTCAGAGCTTTTTTCATTTGGAGGATTCTCCTTTTCACGTAAAAGGCTTTTTAAAGAATCAGGGTATCCTTAGCATACTATAAAGCTACAATATTTTCTATGACAACTAAATATTACCTGTATGGCTGCGTGGTAATCTGCGGATCTTAACATATCAAAACCTCAAACACTACCCCATCCCCTCTTTAAGGCCGATGCTTATTCCATGATGACCTAACTACCGAAATAACTATTGAATTCTGAATAATAAAGGCATACGATTAGTAAAAATATTGTGATGCGAGTACCATGAACAAACCGCAATTCATAACCCATACCGCGCTTGGCTTAATCATGTTTGCGAAGGAGGAAGCCTATTGGGTGAAATCAATTGGTCGATATGTGTTCCAATATTAAAAAGCAGAATTATACGCAATCAGCTTATACTTGCGCTTGGGATTCCGTTTGGGATACTCTTCATCGTGCTTTTGGCTGTGCAAGCTTACAGCGGTCTTGCTATGGTAGGCGGAGCTTTAGTACTCGGGTTCCTGCTCGTTATGCTCATATTCAGGGGTACATATGATGTGCAGTTTATGCTTGATAAAAAGGGCATCATATGTGAAACCCAAAGCAAGCAAAAAAAGCGCGTGCGCCGCATGGCCACAGCTACAACTGTAATGGGCGTACTTTCAGGCAACCCCACAACAGCTGCTGCAGGCATGATGGCTCTCTCAAGAACTAAAGAACAGCTTCTATGGAAACGAGTAAGAAAAGTACAGTACCTTAAGCGGCAAAGCACAATAATGCTAAGCGCTGGTTTTGGGGAAACAATAGCCGTGTTTTGCACTGAAGAAAACTACAATATGGTTTGTGCATTTATAAGCCAAAAGCTGGTGATTTAACAAATGAAAAGGACCACGGATTAACATGCTCGAAATGCCTTTGAGTATATCAGCGATTAGACTATAAATAGCTAAATAATAAATATTGACATGCTCTTGAGAATGGGACAATCTGGGAGTATACTGCAAGTAAACCGCTAAATCTAGTCTAAGCCTCTTTGTTACTTCTTAATTCTATATGAGGTGATTACGGAAAAAGAGGAAGCCAACCAACGAGCGAAGCAAATGAAGGTCATTGACAATCTTCTTTTGATCCGCAGCATGGAACGGGAGGCTGAGAGAGAATACCTAAACCAAACCAATGCCATAGTTAACGATACTTCCAGATGTTTGTGCTTGAAAGGAAGAGACAAAGAGGAGCAGTCATCAAATGAAATACGAAACAATTTATACAGTTAAGAATAAGCATGTAATTTATTATCGTTTCACCTGTGAGCATTGCGGCTTTGTAACGCAGTGGTATCCCATTGAAATAGAGCGGGAAGCTGCAGCTCCATCAGGGACAAATAAATCATGGATAGCAGAACAGGCTAAGGCGGGAGTTGCATCTACTGCGTATGCTGAAGTTCAAAAGCGCATTGACGCGCTTCGCGAACAGGTCGAAAAGGGCGAATACCATATTAACTATACGCCTATAAAGGGTGAGGGAACCTCAGCGCCTGCGGAGTTTCTGTTTTCGCATTACACCTGCCCGCAATGCAAGGCATATCAATCGTGGGCACTGCCTACGCTTAAGAAGCAAACAGGCTTCGGTCTTAGTATTTTGCTAGGGCTTGGGTTGCCGGGAATTTTATTTGGCGCAGTTCTGCTTTCTAAAACCGACTGGCCGAAGCAGCTTGGCGGCTTTGTTTTCGCTATTGCTCTCGGGTTGTTTATACTAGGGCTTATCGCAGGTAATATCTTTAACACTGTGCGGATAAACAAACGCCTCAAAAAGCAGGGTGAGCCTCAAAAGATTCTGCTTCCTGAAATCAACTGGAACGGGCGCTAAAAAGAAACTCAAGAAAGCGCAATAAGTATAGGGGGAAATCCGCATGAAAATACTCGGCTATATCTTAATAATAGTTGGGCTTGGATTTTTATTATCAACAGGCAGCCCGCGCCGATGGGAAAGAGGAACCTATCTGAAAAAAATCCTAATAGATGTGGGCGGCGTGCTTGTGGCATTG
>CAYWTY010000031.1:0-19637 GCA_964461335.1 uncultured Oscillospiraceae bacterium | reverse complement strand
GATTCTGTTCGCATGCCTCGTGTTTACCTTGACGGCACCGCTCTATATTTGGACTATTTTGGGGATGTAGGCACTAAAGAGCCGTTGCATCAAAACAAAGATGCAACGGCTCAATTTGTTTTGTTCAGGTTTATGGTTCGTATAAGGAATTAGCAAAGGAATTAAGCATCTCGCTCTCTTCATACTTCACTTTATACTTTACGCCATCTACGGTAACGCTGATGTTCCCAAAGAAGCTGATAACCATCTCGCGATTTGAGGTGTCTATTATTGTAATCCTGACAACCTGCCCAGTGGTACGGTTGTCCATAAAGTTACCTTTACGATGGTATACCACCACCTGCCGAAGCAACGAAACGCACTCCTCGACCTGCTTATCGCTTAACGGAATATCAACACCGGGCGGCCCCAGCATTACAGAGATGCTGGAAATTTTCTTTACCGTTAAATCTTTAAATGGTCTTGTGCCCCAAGGCTTGATGTATAGCAAACTTACCACAATCATCATAAGGGCACAAGCTAAAATAATGCGACTTTTGTGTCTAATCACTTTTATCCACCGTCCTAATCTCCAGATAAAAATGTGGGGTATAGGGATCAAGGGTAACTTTTGTTACACCAGCTGAAGGATCAAATCCAAAGTTCTGGCGAATAATTTCAATATTCTTTATGCTTGTTATCTCGGCAGTAACTGACTCAAAATGCAGTTTGCTTCCCAGACGTGTAACCATATCATAGCCCTGGACACCTACATTTTTAGAGCCTGTGCAAGCAAAGTCAAAGCTTGGTTTTTTGTGCAAATTAGCGGTAACAGTAATCTTCCCACCGGCAGGGATGGACACAGGAACTTCCAGATAAAATACTCGGTCAAGGTTTTTGGTCTCTGAGATAATATCCTCCAGCATACCCAGCTCATATCGGTCACGCACAGCGCCTGAGAGCAATCCGTACCCCAGCATAAACTCGGATACTGCACCAAGTAACACCTCATTAGGTACGGAAAATCCTTCGCCATCGCCATACACGGAAAGGAAATTATCCACAACATCATTGAACACATCGGATAAAATCCGCTCCGTCCGTATGACGGTTGCGAATACGCCATCCAGCTCGTTGCCTTGTTCGGTGGCTCCGTTTTTATAGCCCTGCAAGGTGTACTCCCCGATGTCGTCACCCATCACAATGATATATTTTTCGTTACTCTCTCTGCGTGTTTCGTTCGGCACAAAGTAGCTGAATCGTCGTTGCCCATCCTCACCATATTCTCCGCCATTAAAACCGTAGAGAAGAATCATCGTTTTTTCGGGATTGATGGTAAAGGTGATCGCTTGTGTCGCCGCCTGATATTCGTCAAGGGGCGCTTTGAAATCGGAAAACTCGTATACCGTCACCGTTTGACCAAACTTGGGGTAGGGTGAAAGGGCATTATCTTGATAGCTTCCGCCCTCCAAAAGTGTTTTGTATCCTTCCCATGAGTCAAGTTGCAGAATGTTCGAACTGCCATCAGGATCATCTTCTCCATGTACCCCCTTGAACCCCCCGCTGTATCCGCCGGGATACAATGCTGGGGAAACCGCCCCGCCATCCACTGTGATCATGGGCATTTGCTCTGCAAGCTCGTTAAAGCTTCCCGCGAAGGGGTAAAGGACGCTTACTGTGCGCTCCTGCCCGGAGTGATTGGAGAGAACATAGCTGTCCTGCACTCCTGCACCCCACACACGCAAGGAGTCTTCATTAGCAAAGGAGAAATCATACGTGATATGACGGTCTGCTGTAATCTGGCTATCTTGCTGGGACAAGGTAAGGGGAAACACCGGTCCTGCATAGGACATAAATACTGTACTTCCTTCCCCGTGGCCCTTTCCGCTCGAACCTGCATCACCGCTACTGCCACCAAAGGGCAGGAGATTTTGCCATAACATGATACCTCCAATACCAACAACCAATACTGCACAAGCGGCAATTGTCCCCCATGCCTGCCACTTAGACCGTTTCACTTTTGGTTTTGTATTCTGCGCCTGTTCCACAAGATCGTCCCGAATCCCTGTGATCGCATCAAATAGTTTTTTCTCACGCTCCATGCTCATATTGCCACCCCTTTCTCTGTTAAATAGGCACTAAGACTTTTACGCAGACGAAACATTCGTCCGGCCAACTTATTTGGAGTAGTGTCTATGATGGAAGCCAACTGTTTCAGCTCCTCACCATTCCAGTATCTGCGTATAAAAAGCAGCCGCTCCATATCAGGAAGGGTATCCAGCCAGTCACTTATGTACCCTGACAGAATCTGTGCCTCCAATATTTCCTCCGTGGTTTCGGTATCGGGAATGCAGTCAGACAGCTCAGACAGAAGTATTTCCATACCTGCATATCGTTTTTGTGCCCGATTATGATTCCATCGGTTGATTGAAAGGTTGCGTACAATCCTGCCCAGCCATGCCCGAAAAGCTATGGGTTTCTCTGGTGGGATAGTATTCCATGCTTTATGATAGGTATCGCTTACGCATTCCTCAGCATCCTCGGGAACTGTAAGGATGTTAATAGCAATGCTATGACAAAATTTGCCGTATTTATAGTTCGTTTCCTGAATTGCTGCTTCATCTCGTTTCCAATAAAGGTTGATGATTTCATGATCTTCCACTGCGCTCCTCCTCTCGTTGTGAAGTTAAGTGCCCTTATCTATATAGACAGGAAAAATCACTTGATATTCGCCGTTTTAATATATAAATTATAGCATGAACTTACTATCTATTTGCAAGGATACCCAAGAGCCATTGTTGGCTCATGATTATTATACTATACTAATATAAAGATACATTTGGAAAGGTGCTGATTATATTGGAAATGAAGACTTTACGCGATACAGCCCGCTTGCGCATGAAAGGGTTCTGCAGTTTATGCCAAGTGTGCGATGGAAAGGCTTGTGCAGGGAAGATGCCCGGTATGGGCGGCTCAATCACAGGCTCATCGTTTAATGCAAACTCACGCGCTCTATCCGATGTGCGGTTAAATATGCGCGTAGTGCATGATTGTAATGACCCTGATACACATTTCAACTTTTTTGGCTCAAGCCTTAGCACGCCAATAATGAATGGCCCTATGGCTAGCCCTAATAATAACTGTGGGCCGATAGATGACCTTGAATTTGAGGTATCACTTCTTAAAGGAACAACTCAGGCAGGCGGGCTTGGCTGGGTGGGCGACCCGGCTCAAGAAGAGTTCTTTATGAATGGCTGCAAAGCAATAGCCGAGGTAGGCGCAGGTGTGGTAATTAGCAAGCCTCATTATGATAGCGAAAATGTACGCCTGCGGTTCCAGTGGGGAAAAGATGCAGGCGCTGTTGCATTCGGCATGGATCTTGATGGTGCGGGAATCCTTCAGCTTAAGAAGCTCGGCTATCCTGTAGGCCCAAAGACTATTGAGGAGCTTAAGGAGATTCGCTCGTTCATGCCTTCAAGCCCTTTCATTATTAAGGGGATAATGACATCGGATGATGCGCTGCGCTGCCGTGATGCAGGTGTGGATTGTATTGTAGTGAGCAACCATGGCGGCAGAGTACTTGACGGCACTCCAGGTGTTGCAGAGGTTCTTCCTGAAATTGCAAAAGCTGTTGGAGAAGACATTGTTATACTTGCGGATGGAGCGGTGCGCTCAGGTGTGGATATACTAAAATATTTAGCCTTGGGAGCAAAAGGAGTCCTTGTCGGCAGGCCTTTATGTTGGGGAGTATACGGAGGCGGGGCAGAGGGCGTTAAACTAATTATAGATACTTACACTGAGCAGTTGAAACAGGCCATGATTCTTACAGGTTGTAGAAGTTTGGCAGATATCGATAGCCGAATTCTCTACGGTGTATAGCAGGTAAACCATGAAACAGGCGATTTCTGACCTTAGAATGCTTTTGCAAGAAAGCAAGCATATTGTCTTTTTAGGCGGCGCAGGGGTGAGCACTGAAAGCGGCATCCCTGATTTTAGAAGCGAAAGGGGCATATATACAGCGCTTAAAAGCTATGGCTATCCGCCGGAAACATTGTTAAGCAGCGGCTTTTTTGCTGCTCATCCGGATTTGTTTTTCAGCTACTATCGTGAGTTGCTCCTTTATGAACATGCAAAGCCGAATGCTGCGCATATAGCCCTTGCAGCGTTAGAGATGCAAGGGAAGCTCGATGCTGTTATCACCCAAAACATAGATGGGCTGCATCAACTTGCAGGAAGTAAAAATGTGCTCGAACTGCATGGCAGCTCACTTAGCAATAGCTGCATAATTTGCAAGAGGAAGTATTCATTAAGCGACATCCTTAAACAAAAGGGAGTTCCATTTTGTGAGTGCGGCGGAGTAATTAAACCGGATGTTGTTCTTTATGGTGAAGAACTCAATACTGCTGTTCTTGAAAGCGCAATTTCATATATTAAAGGTGCAGACCTCTTTGTTGTTGGGGGGACTTCGCTTTCTGTTTATCCTGCTGCTGGGCTTATGCACCATGCAAACTGTAAAATTGTGCTTATAAATAAAAGCTCAACTGCTATGGATGAACTTGCGGATCTTATTATTAATGCCCCAATTGGGGAAGTTCTTAGTCAGTGTGTTGATGCTTAAGATGCACTCGAAACTAAGCATTGAAAACACAAAAATGGCTTAATGGTAAGCTTGAGAATAGTAGTGCGAAAGGCCATTGCTTGGTAAGTTAAAGGCTTTCAAGGGTAATAGCTAACCTTAAAAGCCTTTATTACGGTTTTTTTATGCATTAGAGGCAATTCATCAGCCTCAATAATTATTAAACCCTGCCAGTTGCTTAAAGCTATGGTAAAAGCCGCTTATTATTGAAGCAGTTTCTCAAGTGTTGCAAGTTTAAGGCAAACACAGAAGATATCTATCGCCTGCTCAAGCTCATTTATCGGCGGAAAGCTCGGAGCAATTCGGATATTTGCATCCTGCGGGTCGCGTCCATAGGGGTGTGTTGCGCCTGCAGTAGTCATAACAAGGCCTGCTCCAAGGCAAAGTTCATATGTTCTTTTTGCACAGCCGGGAAGGGTATCTAAACTTACAAAATAGCCTCCCTTAGGCTTATTCCATGTTGCTATACCCAAGGGTTCAATCTCTTTTTTCAGCGCGCTAAGCACTGCTTCAAACCTTGGTTTTAGTATGGCGGCATGTTTCTTCATATGAAGAAGTGCATTATCCATATCCTTAAGAAAACGTACATGGCGCAGCTGGTTCACTTTATCGTAACTAATGGTTTGAAGTGAGAGGAGCTTTTTCATGTAGGCGATATTTGCCTTGCTAGATGCCATTACTGCAACTCCAGCTCCGGGCATTGTGATTTTTGAGGTAGATGCAAATTCAAAGACCATATCCGCGTTACCATAGCTTTCCGCCAAGGTAAGGATATTAGCTATTGGGGTGTATGGCCCATCAAACTCGTGTATGCAATACGCATTATCCCACATTATTATAAAATCAGCGGCTGCAGGGCGAAGCGAGGCAAGCCTTGAAATTACTTCATCAGAATATACAATTCCTTGTGGGTTAGAATATTTTGGCACACACCAAATGCCTTTAACGCTTGGGTCTTTAATTGCTTCTTCAATTGCCTCAATGTCAGGCCCATCGTCATTCATTTGAATTGAGATCATTTCCATATCAAAAGTTTCGGATATTCCAAAATGCCTGTCATAGCCTGGAACAGGGCAAAGAAATTTAACATTATCAAGTTGACTCCAAGGCTTTTGGCTATGCAGCAGGCCGTGGGTGTAAGCTTTTGCTATTGTATCGTACATCAGTTGCAGGCTTGCATTGCCACCAAGGAATATTTGTGCCTCATCCACACCGAGAATTTGTGCAAATAGTTTTTTGCAGGACGGAATGCCATCAAGGATTCCATAGTTACGAACATCGAACCCATCCACAATGCAATCTTCAGCGCTTTTAAGGTTGCCCAAAAGCTCTAAGGAGAGGTCAAGCTGCTCGCGGCCAGGTTTCCCACGGGAAATGTCGAGTTTTAAACCTTTGGCTTTGCAGGCAGCATATGCTTTTTGTTCCTGCTGATAGAGGGTTTCAAGTTCCTGCTTGGTCAAAGAATCATACCGCATGCCGTTCCTCCTAAATTACCCATATTATTTGAAATAATTATAACATATTGTTAAAAATGTAACCAGACCACATATGCGCCTAGCTACAATAGAAAGCGTTGAGTAGAAACCTGAAAGACCCCGCAGTCAGTCAGCCTGCCTTCCGGGATTACGGGAAGCGCAAGAAAGGAAAGCGTGATAAATGGATCTGTTTCGCTCAATATGTGCAGCGCCTCGGCTTCACAAAGCAATTTTCGCTGCAAAGAAAGTATTTCTTCAAGCGGTGCATCACTCATAAGCCCTGCGATTGGCAGAGGCAGCAGCGCGCGCACTTCTTTGTTTCGCACTACTACATACCCGCCTCCGCATTGTTCAAGCGCTTCTACGGCTTTTTGCATATCGCTGTCATTGTCGCCTGCAACAATTAAATTGTGCGAATCATGAGCAACAGTTGATGCAATTGCTCCTCCTGTCAACCCTAGACCGCTAAGGATTCCTAACCCTATGTTGCCTGAGGCATGGTGTCGCTCAATTACTGCGAGCTTGCACAGGCCCCAGCCGCTTTGGAAGAACCCATCAGTTTGGGGTACTTCCCGCAAACGGAGTTTTGTGATTAGCTGGTTGGGGATAAGCTCAATCACTGGCATCTCACCAACAACTTTTAGCTTAAAGCACTTTTCTGTTATCGGTTTTATATGTACGCTACTAAGCACTGTTTCAGGCGGTGAAGGTGAAGCGATATGTTCATCTTTATAAATACTGCCGCCAACAATAACCTGCTCAGGTTCGAATGTTTCAAGATCTTGCAATAAGACGATATCAGCTCTATATCCTGGTGCAATTGCCCCAAAATGCCGCAGGTTGTAATGGCGCGCAGCATTCCATGTAGCCATCCTAACTGCCTCTAAGGGCCCTATACCAGAGGCAACCGCTCTTTTTAAGATATAATTGATATGCCCGTTGCTTCGGATATCTTCAAGGTGCTTATCATCCGTACAAAATGAAATATTATCTGTTGGCAAATCCTCATATGCGATACGGCGCAGAATGGTTTCGATTCCATGGGCTGCAGAACCCATACGAAGCTGAATATGCATCCCTGTACGGAGTTTTTCGAGCATTTCATCATAGGTTGAACACTCATGGTCTGTTGAAGGGCCGGCAACACGATACGCATTAAGTGTGCGCCCTGTTAAGAGCGGAGCATGGCCGTCTATATTAAATGTAGAAAAGTGCAAAAGTTTCTCTATGATTTTCGGCTCGCCTTCTGTTACTGCAGTGTAGTTCATAACTTCACCTAAGCCAAGCACATGCGGGTGATGTGAAAACACTGCAAGCTCATCAGCCTCAAGCACTGCACCGCTATGTTCAAAGGGTGCGCAAGGAACACATGAGGGAAGCATAACAAACATTTGCAGTGGAATGCTTTCAGCCTGTTTAAGCATATATTCTATGCCTGCTGTGCCTGCAACATTTGCTATTTCATGGGGGTCAGCGATTACAGCGGTTGTACCGTGCGGCAAAATAGTCCTCGCAAACCCTGCTGGTGTTGCCATTGAGCTTTCAATATGTACATGAGAGTCGATAAACCCGGGGCAGGCATACGCACCTTGAGCATCAAGTTCTTGAACGCCTCGATAGTTGCTTCCGATGCCGAGTATCTTTTCGCCTTTAATTGCTATATCCCCTGTGAGCAATTCGAGTGTAAAGACATTGACTATTCGTGCATTCTTTATGACGAGATCAGCTGTGCCTTCGGCTGCACTTTTAATATAGGTTTGCAATTCATTTGAATACATGAAACACCTGCTTTTTGTAGGGGTGTTGCCGTTTACGCAAGGTGCCCCAAATTGGGCATTCTTGCGGGAGCAAATCCTCTATGTAGGTAATAGGTAGGTAGTGTAGAGCGGTGTTGCTATAAATATTTGTTGCTGTTTTCATCGTATTGTACCATTTCTCGCTGCGCATTTCTACCAGTTTCTCTTGTAGGTCTTAAGGCGAACTCATGGCTGGCTCTATCTATTGCGTTTCTTGCTGTTATTGTATCAGGGTGGATGTAGTGTTGGGTGCTGTCGAAGCTGCGCCCCTGCGCAAACAGCCCCCTCTAAGAATGCTGCTCATACTTTCACTTAGGCTTGTTATGAGGTAGACGGGGCATGTGCAGCACATGGATAATTACAATGTAGATGTTAGTATCGGGAAGCAATAAAATGATGTTGTTTTGAGGTAAGTTATGAACTTTTTGCAGGAAATCATTGCGTTTGAGCGCTGGCTCGAAACCAACTATTTGCCGTATCCCTCACAATTGCTTTGGTACAAGCTTATGTGCTTAGGCAACAGGAGCGGGTGGAGCGAATGGGTTCAAGTAGATAACCGGCGTTTAATGAGCATGATGCAGCAAAAGCATGAAAAGACGCTTATACGCTGGCGCGATGCCTTAATAGATGCAGGGCATGTTGAATATAAGCGTGGCTCTAAGGGCGTACCTGGAAGATATAAGCTATTATCTTTAACTGTCAAAAATGAAGCCCAAATGACAGCCCAAACGACAGCCTATACGACAGCCTATATGCCAGCCCAAACGACAGCCATATATAAACATAAACAAAACAAAACTAAAGAAAATGTATCTAAAGATACATCAAAGAAAACCTTTGTTATTCCTGACTTGTACGAGGTGGAGACGTATTGCAAGGAGCGCGGGAATTGCCTAGACGCTCAAAAGTTTATCGACTTCTACACATCAAAGGGCTGGATGGTTGGGAAGAACCGAATGAAAGATTGGAAAGCAGCAGTAAGAACATGGGAGGCGAAAGATGGAAATACCCAAAGAATGGCTGGAAGCAGCCTTAAGCGCAGCGTGCTTGACGAGTATGAGTACACCAAGGTGTGCAGGCGCTTTATAAGCCCGCGCCTATTGTTCATTGATGATTTATACAAGGGTAGAACGGCAAAACTGAAACGAGATAAACAGAAATTAATTTTTGGGAATGCCTACTCGGGTGGGTACAGGACAATAGGGAAAATGCGACTCGCGTGAGTTTTTGGGAAAGGTGGGGGAGGGTTAAAGCCACCAGGAGTTAATCGATTTATCCATAATGAAGATGGCTGATGGTTTGTTAAAATTTGCAAGTCAAAAGAACAATCTTGATATTTGAGACTGCGTTGCAAGAGCATATCTTTTATACCTGCCGGCAATTGGCACAACCTGATTAATACAGTTAAAAGGTCGATGTAACTAAACTCTGTATATACGCCAGTACAATACCCGCACGGCACAGCTTATAAGTCTCACACAATTATTTATTGCTGGAGTATGCGCCATAAAGCCGCTGCTAATCCTGGCGCTACTTATTTGCACTTATTTGAGAGTTTTATCTTCTATTTAAATACATTTGCAGCACTTTGCCCATTCATCAAACCCCAATTATGTTTGGGTATATCATGGAATATCATACTGCAGAAGCATGAAGGGTCTTCATCGATATTTATAAGATTCTGCGCTGCTTGCTGGTAGAAAAGCTCCTTTTGCTCTTGGGATCTTCCTACAAAGCAAAAGATTTCAATAATAAGCTGATCATGTTCTTCAGTGCCCGGAATAATGAAGTCATCTTTTGAAAACTCCACAATACGCACATTACAAGCTTCGGGGCGTACATTAAGCGTTTCTATCAGAGCATCTGCTATGGATTGCATTAATAATCTCTTTTGAACAGCGGATCGCCCTTTGCATGTTGATATTAAAACAGAAGGCATAATCATACCTCGCAATACAATATTTAAAGGGCAGGATCGTTTGTGTATCCTACCCTTTAATTGGAACTGCTTAGGTTACATTCCCAATAAATTCGGAAGCCAAAGTGAAATCTCCGGAATGAATGTGATAAACAGTGTTACAATGAACATAATAATAACATATGGCATGATAGATTTTGCTACAGCTGAGAATGGGCGTTTTGCGACATTCATGGTGACAAATAATGCCGGTCCAAATGGCGGTGTCATAAAGCCTAACTGCGCCATCATGATTATAATTATGGAAAAATGCGTCAAGTCTATGCCAAAGTGTACCAGCGACGGAAGTATGATGGGGCACACAACTACCATTAGAGAAATAAGCCCAATAAACATTCCTGCGATTAATAGTGCAAAATCCAACACGAGCAGGAACATAAATCTATTCACTACATTTGCAACAATCCACTCTGTTACTATGTGTGGCGCATTAATTGAGGTTAGGAACCAGGTCATTACACCGCTGGCTGCCATAATTATTGTTGCAGTGCTAGCTAAAATTAGCCCATTAAATACTGCTTTGGGTATTTCTTTAATCTTTAGTGTCTTATACACTAAGCTTTCAATAATAAGTACATATGCCACAGATATGGCTGCAGCCTCTGTTGGTGTAGCCCAACCGGAATAAATAGAACCAAGCACAATAATTGGGTATAGTAGAGCTGGAATGGCTTTCCAGAGAATATTTAGGCTTTCTTTTACGCTATATTTCACAGGCGTGCCGTAATTATGTTTGCGGCAGTAAATGACAGCATAAATAGCCCATACTATTGCGAGCAAAATGCCCGGAACAAAACCCGCAGTAAATAGTTTGCCAACAGAGGTGCGCAGTGCAACTGCAAAAAGCACCATAGCGGCTTAAATGTCAATCGCGGAATCGTTGTGGATAATCATATGCAAACTAGCGAAAAAGGGGTCTATGCAGCCGGCGACTGTTGTGAGGCATATGAAATGCAAAGCAATGATACTCGCCTTGTAGGGTTATGGGCAAATGCTTCACAACAAGGATGTGTTGCTGGTGAGAACATGGCCGGATATACTGCTGTACCAGCAACAAATATCATGCAGAACATAAGCCATTTTTTAGATGTTGATTTTATAGGAATTGGTAGCATAGAGCGCTGTGGGCCTGAAGACTTACATTATGAGCATCAGAAAGGCGACAAGTATATCAGAGCATGCAAGAGGCCCGATGGCAGGCTCCAATGTGTAAATTTGTTAGGATATGCCAAGCAAGGCGGCATTATTCGAAATCTATTTGTAAAGAAATGGACACAAAGCGGGAGGTTGTCGGATATGCAGACGTATTGCCAATTACTAGAGGCGGGTATACCTGAAAGCTTCATTGATTTTATCGGAGGTAGTTTTAATGTCTGAATTGGAATTGCGTATTAAAGCAAAGATACCTGGAGCAGATACAGGAATAGAAGTTAAACGATCATTTTGTGCTATTTGCAGCCCAACTCATCATTGCGGTCTTGATTGTTATGTTAAAGACGGAAAGCTGATAAAGGTTGAGGGAACAATTGAGCACCCTTATAACAAAGGTAAGATTTGTGCAAAAGGTGTCAATAACCGACAATATGTTTACAGAAATGACCGCATCAAGACTCCTCTGCGTCGCATAGGAGAAAGAGGCGAGGGTAAGTTTGAGCCCATCTCTTGGGAAGAGGCATATGCAATTACAGCGGAGAAGCTCAATGCAGTAAAATCTCAATATGGCCCACATGCAGTGGCGTTTTTTAGCGGGTATTGCAAATGGTATCGTCCGCTTTTGCACCGCCTAGCTTACGCATTTGGTTCTATAAATTACGGCACAGATGACAGTACATGTAATCGCGCAGGCGTGTTAGCTAGCCAGGTAACTTCAGGCAGTTCTGCGGGCCCAGATATTAGCAACTCGAATACCTTTGTTGGTTGGGCATATGGAGGGTATTATACAGCACACCTTTCTGTCGAGGGTATTCAGCAGCTTAAAGATAGAGGCGGCAAGGTCATAATTATCGACTCGA
This sequence comes from uncultured Oscillospiraceae bacterium, assembly GCA_964461335.1. Lineage (GTDB taxonomy): Bacteria > Bacillota > Clostridia > Christensenellales > CAG-138 > JAKJBL01. The sequence goes on along the minus strand of CAYWTY010000031.1, from coordinate 7,761 downwards.
GAATTACGCCGGCATTTAAGAATCTGGCAGATATTGCTTTGCATATAAACCCGGGCACGGATGGCGCGCTTGCGCTAGGTATGGCGAATATCATTATAGAAAATGGCTGGGCAGATATGGATTATGTGCATAAACACACCTATGGCTTTGATGAATATGCTGCCTATGTTAAGACATTTGATCTTGAGCGAGTAAGTAATATTTGTGGGCTACGTCCTGCGGATATTATCGAAGCTGCTAAGTTATTTGCTACAAACGGGCCTGCATGCATTAATCAATCTGCTTCTACACTACCACACTACATTAATGGGTTTCAGACATTCCGCGCAATTCTGTGCCTGAGTGCGTTAACAGGTAACTTTGATTCCGTGGGAGGGAACTATCCGAACCCAAATAGCTATTTGCATAAGCCCGCTGGAGTTAAGACGCGAGAAAAGGAATTCTATACGGATATAAAACCCACAGATTCTAAGATGATTGCAGAAGGAAAGTTCCCTATATGGGACATGTATTGCAATGAATTTCAGGCTATGGATCTTTCACGGCATATACTGGAAAGCTCCCCCTATCCAGTTCGTGCTATTTCTGGCTGGGGAATGAATGTTAAGATGTTTCCAGCAACAGATCAATTGATTGATGCTATTAAAAGTCTGGATTTCTTTGTCAACACTGATCTATTTATGACAGAGACATGCAAGTATGCGGATATTGTATTGCCAGTATGTACATCTTTGGAACGAAGCGAGTTTAAGATGTATCAAGGAGGGTATGCAGTTTTTACGGATCCTGTTATAGCGCCTCTTTATCAATCAAAGCCTGATACTGATATAATATGTGAATTAGCTAATGCTTTGGGCTTAAATGATGAGTGGCTGGGAAAAGGTTATAAAGCCTGTATTGATTATATTATAGAGGGTTGCGGGCTAACCGTAGCCGATTTAAAAGGTAAAGAATTCCCCGTTAAAATGCCAAATGCTAACCCTGCAAAGCCGGGGGATTACATTATTAAAGGCTTCAAAACCCCAACTGGGAAATTTGAATTCTATTCAACTACCATAGCAAAATTCACCAAAACACATGGTTTAGAACCTTTACCTGTGTTTGTGATGCCTTTATCTGATGAAGATAGAGAAGATTGGAAAGCTGAATACCCATTCACGCTTTCATCAGGGGTTCGTATTCCTACAGCTATTCATTCTCGCCTACATGAAGTGCCGTGGGCAAGGAGTGTCCAACCTCTTCCCACCTGCGAAATTAACCGCGAGGATGGAGAAATGATGGATATCAATGATGGTGATGATGTAGTTCTTTATAATATGTATGGAAGCATTTGTGTGAAAGCTAAACTTACTGTGAAGAATAAACGCGGACAAATCAATATGTTGCACGGATACTCAGAGGCGAATGTGAATTTACTAATTGGCAGAGAGCATTTGGATCCGTACTCCGGGTTTCCTAGCTTTAAAGCCACAAGATGCAATATCCGAAAACTGCTAAGGGGGGAAACAGTATGAGACACGTGATATTCTTTGACCCGAGTAAATGCTGCGCATGCTCTGCATGCCTAATTGCCTGTATGGATCAAAATGATATCAACCCTGCGGCAGGTGGTAAAAGCTACCGGCGGGTGTTCAATATGGAACTTCCAATCGGTCATAATACTGAATTCGCATATTTCTCTACAGCTTGTATGCATTGCGCTGATGCTCCTTGTGTTCCCGCTTGCCCTGTAGGATGCCTTAAAAAAGATTCTGATACTGGTATGACTGTGTACGATCCACAAAATTGCATTGGCTGCAAAAGTTGCGCTATGGCCTGCCCTTTTGCGGCGCCTCAGTTTGGCGCTTTGGATGGCAAAATGTCCAAATGCGATGGATGCTACATGCGTATTCGTGATGGTCGAAAGCCTGCATGTGTACGCGCCTGTTCTTTTGGTGCGCTGCAATGCCTCCCCGAAGATGAATTTGATAAGGTCTACAAGGGGAAGGCGGAAAACTGGATTGTTCGGGTTATTAATGTAGGGAAATAGTTAACCCAAAACACTACCCCGCCTTGTTATGGGAAACAAAGAAGGCGCAGGTGGGGTTAACCCTTTTTAGTTCAGTTTTAATAGCGGGAGGTAAATCTGCTAATAGGTCTCACAAAGGTTGAAAACAGGGCTACACGATAATTATTAATAACCAATATTATCTGCAAAAACTTCGAGCAATATTGCCTAAGGCGGCAGCTATGGCAAATTGCCGGGGTATAGCCGGAAACAGCTATACCTTCCCGGTCTGAGAAGGAGTATTTCATGAATAAAAAGTTAGATTTGAACCATCTGCTGTTTCTGACGGTTTGCCTTACATTAGGCTTAATATCTAAAAGGTTTATTTCGCCCGCAACAAATATCTTGACAGATCTTGTGCGCATACCTGGCGGTAGTACTGCCACAGGCATCTCTTTTATGTTTTTGGTGCTTGGGCGAGCACGCGTATCTTATAACTTAGCAGGAACCCTTATGGGGTTTACTCAGGGATGCTTATCGCTGATGCTTGGTTTCAGCGGTCATCATGGCGCTCTTGCTCTATTAACCTATACTATCCCCGGGTTAGTAATTGATTTGGTTCCCCTACTCTTAAAGGAAAGGAACCTGCTGTTTTTCCTTTCTACTGCAGCGCTAGCTAACCTTGCAGGTGCTACTTTTACAAACCTGCTGGTCTTTCATCTGCAAGCAACAGCATTATTGCTATGGCTGCTTTTGGCGGTCTGTGCCGGGTGTCTTGGCGGTGCTCTCGGACATATGCTATATTGCAGAATCCCAGCCGTTATTCACAATGAGAGGGTTTTATTATGAAGAAACGATACCTAATTATTACGGCGGTTTTCCTTCTGGTTATCGTTACTGCCATTGTTGCTTTTGTACACCTCAAAGGGCAGCGGAATATACAGGGAATCGAACTTCAGTATCAGGGGGAGAATATCTCTATATCGCATGAGCGATTGAACCGGTATGTCTTTGAAGGTGAACTTGTAGACGGAAAAGGTGAACGTGCATTCCATACATACCGCGGTGTGCTGCTAGCTGAGCTTCTTAGAGAAGAGAACGTACAACTACAAAGCATTGTCGAACTCAGTGCTGTTTCTGCAGATCAATACACGGCGATTATTACACAAGAGGAGTTGCTTGCTACGGGAAGGGTCTACCTTGCCGTAGAATCTGACGGGGCTAATATTTTAGGTATCGATGGGGAGCCGGGCGTGCAACTAATAGTATTCGGCGATGAGAACAGCAGGCGATGTGTCCGTAATATGAAGACTATCGTTATTCTCACATGAATGAGAGAGATTGGAATGAACTTATTTCTCACGGGTGAAGTACAAGTTGGTAAAAGCACTTTGTTTAACCGCGTGGTTTCTTCCTTACCTTCTGCTTGCAAAATCGGGGGCTTTGAAACCATAACTGTGCCGGATATACCGAATGCAATCGGCTCTGTTTACATTATTCCTTGTTGTGAAAAATCAGAGTATTTAGATTGTCGAAACCGCGTTGGTATTCGTTACAGTTCAGGTTATGGCTTTGTCGCATTTCCCAAAGCATTTGACCTAGAAGGGGTACGCCTTATTCGAAACAGCTTTCCTTGTGATGTTTTTGCTATGGATGAACTCGGCAAAATGGAGTTGAATGCAGAAGGATTTAATGCTGAAATAATGCGGCTCTTGGATGAACCTGTAAACATATTGGGGGTAATAAAGGCAAAGCAGACTCCTTTAATTGATGCTATTCGAAATCATCCAAAGACGCGATTGTACACAGTTACGCTTCAATGCCAAGAGCAGATTTTCCATGATATCCTATCACTTACTAGCAGCTGGGCGGTTATTCAGAAAGCACAAGGTTTGCCGAGTTGATGCTATTTGATGCTGTATTCTTTAGCTGGGGCAGCATTCATGTTGAATAGGCTGTCACAGAACACATTGTTTAACAGATATGGAATATTCAGCGTGAGTAAGATCTATTACTTAAAACAGTAGTATTGTTTTTGGGGATATTTATATGAAAATAGGTGCAGTGATACTTGCAGGCGGGAATAGTCGACGGATGGGGCGTAACAAAATGGAGCTTTGTATAGGCAACCAGAGCTTTTTGTTGCGTATCGCGCAAGAACTGAATGTTTATGAGGAACGCCTACTTTCTGTTGGGATGAGCAGCGATGTCTCGCTTGCTAGGTTTGAAACTGTTCGCGACAGCCAGAAGGATAAAGGACCTATTGCCGGGCTTTATGCGGCACTTAAACACTGTAAGTCTCACGCCTTACTTGTAGTGCCATGCGATGTGCCGCTTTTCAGGCAGCCATTGGGTGAGCATTTGACGGACTACCTGCTGGATTGTTACGATGCAGTTATCGCCGTATCGCGCGATGGGCGCATCCATCCATACTGCGGAGTATATAGGAAACGCGCTGCTGACACACTTCTTAGGCAAATTGAGGATGGAAACTTGCGCATATTGGATGCACTCCAGCTAATGCGCGTACATTACATGTATATGGCTGAGACTTCATACCCGGACGAATATCTCACCAATGTCAATACACCTGAAGAATATCGCTTACTTGTTGGGTAGGCTTTAAGGAACACTCTCCGCCAATATTTGTTCGTAAACAAGGTGCTGACGTTCATATTGCACATTTGTTGACCTCTATGTCAATAAAATAACAGCGCTTTTATTCGCTTATCGTTTTAGTCGTTATAACTGTGAAGTAGTATAATAAAATCGCACACCCTTGTAGATAATGAAACAAGGAGATGTGATAAAATGGGAAGTAAATACAGCAAGGAATTTAAAGAGGACGCGCTGCGATTAGCGGGCGTTGAAGGTGTGGCATCGGCCAGCGAAAGATTAGGAATAACTAAGCGGCAGATATACGATTGGCGCAGAGAAGAAAGGTTGGCAATCGTCAAAACCCCCAAGGGGCTCAGGTCCGGCGAGACGCCGGAAGAATGCTGTCATCGGCTGGAAAAAGAATGTGACGAGCTGCGGGAGGCCAACTATATCTTAAAAAAAGCGATGGGTTTTTTGGTGGGCCGGTAGCAGGAATCAAGCCGCGGTATTTGTATGCATGGATAGCTAAGAACCGTGGGGAATCAAGCGTTTCGCTGTGCTGCGCTGTGCTTTCGGTGCGTCGCGAGGGCTACTATGATTGGGGGAAACGGCCCAACTGTGAGAATAGCGATGCGCCGCTGGTATCGGCCCTGAAAAAAATACGGGAAGAACACCCGTGTTATGGAACACAAAGCATGATCGACGAACTTCCGGATAACTTGAAACCTAGTTATGGCAAAGGCTACAAGGTGTGTCGTGATAACGACTTGCTCACCAAACGGAGGATGCCAAGGAGTACAACAAAGGCTGATCCCGAGGCGCAAAAAGCAGAGGATTTGGTGCAGCGAGACTTTTATGCAGACGCCCCCGGCACAAAGGTATTTACCGATATTACCGAGATAAGATGCAGTAATGGCAAGATGTATTTTTGTGGTGTATTGGATGCCTTCGATGGGGCACAGGTTGGATATTCGATGGCAGATCATATGCGGGCCGAGCTTTGCACATCTGCGCTGATGAACGCCAAACGGCGATACGGACTGACTAAGGATTGCATTGCGCACAGTGACAGGGGCAGTCAATTCACATCACATTTATACCGTGGAACCCTTACAGCGCTTGGGCTTCGGCAATCTATGGGGCGCACGGGCAGCTGTTTTGACAATGCGCGAGCTGAGAGCTTTTTTGCGACGCTGAAAAAAGAACTGATTTATCGCTTGCCTTTGTCACGGATGACCAAAAAAGAAGTTCGGGTGAAGATTTTCGCATGGATTGAGGGATATTACAACAAAAAGCGCAGAAACACAGCCAATGAAGGCAAGATGCCGCCGCTTAAGAAACGCGAGGCTTACAATAGACAGCTTTCGGCAGCATAAATGCGCTCCACGGCCGCGCAGGCCGACCTCGGGAGCCAAACTGTCTCCGTCTCCGGCAGAGTATGGCACGCATGACCGTCGGCATTCATGCCGGGCGGACACGGCATGCATACCGCCGCCCCCGCGTGCCCAACAACACTCGCCGACGGAGCCAGCTTTGACAGCCTCGACCACCAGTTTGGGTGTGCGGTTTGATTGACAATTTCACTGCTTCCATTAGCCTTCACTCCTCGAACCCAAAGGATTCTACCCTAAGCGTACGGTAGTTTACTGAAACAGTTCTTACTATCTGCTGGGGCAAGCCAGCCGGCGCCTTTACATTTAGTTCAAGTGAGATTTCTACCTCGGCACCCTCAGTGGATGTTAGGTGGCTTATGACTTCTTCAACAAGCCGCTGCACATCGCGCCCAATACGTGTAGTATCAAGCGAAGCGGACATATAAAAATGTGTATTCTTAGGCTGTGCAATCTGGGCTGCTTCTATTGAAGGCTGTGTGCCTGCATCGCCTATTGTGTCAGGTGCGCTTGGTGCAGCCCCGGAATTGCTGGTATCTTCGGTTACAGCAGACCCACCTGTTAGCTGAGCTCTTTGAGCTATTGCAGCCTGACGCTTTGCTTCGTCATCAGCAAGTTGCTTTTGTGTAGCATCAACCTTGACTAAATAGCCGGATTGTTCAATAATCCCTATGAATTGGTTGAATTTTAAATCAATGTAGCGTGTGCCGTCAAAGCCTGAGGCAAAGGCAAAGTATTCAGTAGAGTTAAGCCCTTTTTGAATTGCAGTATGCAGCACGGTTTCGTTCGCAAGCCGCGGCAGGTAGCAGTATGTGCAAAGGTATTCCCAGAGTTTCTTGATTTGTATATTGGCATTATCCTTCCACAGCAGATTATCAAGTTCCATCAATAAAAGCGCAGGTGCCCAAAGCGAAATAATCGCTTCGTTTTGGAGCATATTTTTGGCTACCTTTTGTATAATGCCCTCGCTGCCGCCGCTAATGCGAATGGTATCCCATACTTCATCCGTACTCCGAATATCTTTGCACTTAAGGAACAAGCGCCTGCGTACAACCTCAAAGCCTTCATTTGCAGTTACGGGCTTCTAAATCGACCCCATACGCCCAAATGTAAGCTCGATTGTCCCTAAGGCTATATGACCCGCCTCGCCGCCGATTTCAAATTCAGACTCGGGAATCGAAGCTACAAAAAGGCTGTTTTTTACTTGCCCTTGCAGCCTCAGTAATTTCTTGTATAAAGGTTATAAAGTTATCAAATGTGCCTGCTGGCAAATTCTTAGCCCCATAAAGCTTTTTCGCATAAGCAACTAATTCATCCATCAATATCAAACAGGGCGCACATGCGTCAAAGAGATTCTTTAGGGTTTCAGAGCCTGGCGACACGCCTTTTTTATCTGCTTCTTTTACATAGTCGTAGAGGCTTAATTCACCGGCAGCTTCAGCAAGTTGGGCTGCCATCTCACCCCATAATGTGTTTATAGTTATGCCTGGCATAGTCGCATACCGCCGCCCCCGCGTGCCCAACAACAATCGCCGACGGAGCCAGCTTTGACAGCCTCGTCCACCAGTTTGGGTGTGCGGTTTTCTTGACAATTTTAGTTTCGCTAAAACTATTTTGCTGCTTATTGCAACATTGAAATTTTACCACGAAAGCTTTTTAGTCCATTTAAGTGGCCTAATTTTAAATTAGAATGATAGCTTTTTTGGACTGTTTTTAGATTAGCATAAACACTTGTGCCTGTTTGTCGTGGCGTCAATGCCTTCCGTCACAGTCAGCAGCGGTACT
>CAYWTY010000030.1:0-20061 GCA_964461335.1 uncultured Oscillospiraceae bacterium | reverse complement strand
GGCCTGCTCGGGCGAATAAAGGCGCGGCTTAACAAAAACATAATTAAGGAGGAAGCATGATAAAATTCCCAAAACTTAAAGAGGCAGCTTTTGAAGATGCAAAAGCTGCACCTGATGCAGCCCTGCCAAGCAAAGATATGGGCAGAAGCAGGACTCGCTTTTTAGAGCCTGAGGGGCTAAAGAGCGAACTTCGCGAGCTTATAGAGCAGGACCTGCTCCCTGAAGGCTTTGACATTGAAGAGGCAAGCAAGGACCCTGCGTTTGTGCGCCTTGTTGTTGAGCTGCCTGCATATGCGGCAGTACGCGTTTACCATGCAGAGCAGCGTGCAAGCAGCGCTGAGCAAAATGCAATGGAAAGCATACTCACGCGTTTAAGAAGCAGAGAACGCCTTCCGCTTCCAAGCCGCGCTGATGCTGCAGCGCCAGCTAAGCGCGACTATCTTTCAATGAGCCCTCTGGAGTTTGCAGCGCTTGAGCGTGAATACAAGCAAAAAGCGCGTGCAGGCATTAAAGTAAAGCTTTAACACGAGTTAAGTTTAAGGAGGAAGTATGTCAAACACACAAACAACACTCAACACAGCAACAACCCTTACAGGCGGCGGCCAAGCCACCTACCTAAACAAAACCTTTTACGATAAAAAGCTGCTCGAAACCGCACGTACGCGCTTAGTCTTTGCAAAGTTTGGGCAAAAGCGCTCAATCCCCAAAAACATGGGCAAGCGTGTAGAGTTTAGGCGGTACGACCTGTTTCTGCCAGAATCTGCTGCTGCTCCGCTTCAAGAGGGCATAACGCCAGAAGGGCAGTCGCTCTCCCAAAGCAGAGTAGAGGCAGAAGTTCTGCAATATGGCGCTTATATTGAAATTTCGGATGTGCTTGAAGCAACTTCATATGATGAGGTTGTTTCAGACAGCGCAGAGCTTCTTGGCGAACAGCTTGGCACAGTTATTGAATGGATTACGCGCGATGCGCTTTCCTCAGGCACTAACCTACAATACGCAGGCGGCAAAACAGCAAGGCTCCTAATAAGCGCTAGTGAGAAGCTCACAGTAAACGAAATAAGGAAAGCTGTGCGCACACTTAAAAAGGCAAAGGCACGCCTTTTTACGACAGATGAAGCAGGCAAGAGCCGCAAACCGCATTTTATTTGTATTTGCTCTCCTGAGGCAACATACGATTTGCAAAGCGACAGCCTCTGGCAGGATGTTTCTAAATACTCAAATGCAGAGCAGATTTATTCAGGTGAAATCGGCCGCCTTTTCGGTGTAGTATTTGTTGAAAGCACTGAGGCAAAGGTCTTTACCCAAAGCGTATATGCTTCTGTTGCAAGCCATACTGCAGGCAGCGCAGATGTAGTTTTAGCAGCTCTTTCACTGCAGGGGGAAGCCTACCTTGCCCAAAGCGGCGCAAAAGTGAAGATTGGAGTAACTGAGCACACAGTTTCGTCCTACAATGCAAAAAATAGCAAACTTACACTAAGCGCAGCTGTAAGCACGGAAATTGCAGAGGGTACAGCAGTTTACAGCGAAGACGCAGGCGTAATAGACGCAACTACAAAAACAGGGCTTGATGTGCATGCAACCTTGGTTTTTGGCGCTGATGCATACGGAGTTGTTGATGTTATGCAATTAGGCTGCTTAAACACAATAATCAAGAGGCCCGGGAGCGCAGGCGCAATGGACCCGCTTGACCAGCGCGGGACAGTTGGCGCAAAGGTAGCAGCATATGCAGCCACAATTTTGAACCCGCTCTGGGTTGTGCGTATAGAGCATGCAGTAAGCGCATAGTTAAAGTGGGCAAAGCTATTTGAAGCTGTTAAAATTGCGGGCGGATTTTTAATCGCCCCTACATATTGCGTAGCAATATAGTATTCCAAACAACATATTGGGGCTGTAAAGATTATATTTATATTTCTTTACAGCCCTAAGTAATAAAATAAGGAGAGCAAAATGAAGTATATAAGTGAGCATCAAATCGACCGCCTAACATCAGAAACAGGCGAAGCCTTAAGCAAAGAGCCAAAGGTGCGCCTTACCATTTTACCAGACAACCTTGGCGCATATTGGGAGGGCGGCATAAACGGCCATTTCTTTAGAATTAAAACAGGTGTTGAGGTATTGGCGCCAAAAAGCCTTGCAGCGCTCATTGCCCAAAGTACAGCTGTACGCATAGATGCAGCAAGGTCTGTGTGCGCCTACCGCGGCAATGGCAAAAGGATAGGTTAGTCATGACTCTAAACGACATTATTGTTGCTGCGCTTGCACAGCTAAACCGCGGGCATGATTGCCAGACTGTTGAAATTTGGCGCGATAAATTTACCCGCTATGCAAATGAGGCAGTGATTGACCTTGCAAACGCGCTTGAGCTAAGGCGGACTGATACGCTAAAAGTAGAAGATGGTGTAGCGGATACTTCAAAGCTGCCGCGCTGTTGCGTAAAGCTATTGTCAATGTGGCATGGCCTTGAGCGCGTTCCGTTTATAACAGGGCCTACCCATACGCATGTGCGACCCCTTTTTGGCGGTGATGAGCTTTCGGCTGTATACCGCTACCTGCCTCTTGATATGGCATCACCCTCAGATGTGCCGGAGCTTCCAGACTATTGCCACGGCATGATAGTCACCTATGTTGTAGCGCGTGAGCGCGCAAGCGCAGACCCTTCCATGCAGCGCGGCGCAGATATATATCTCTCGCTTTATACTGCTGCAAAGCGGAAGCTCGGCCCATCTCTTGGCGAGGAGAACCTATATAAAATAGAGAATAAGTGGTGAACTATGGCAGTTGGTATTTACAAGCTGGGCGCGTTTTACGGCATAGACCAAAGCAGCCATGAAGGCGCAATAGATGCAGGTTCAAGCCCTGATGCGTGCAATATGGAAACTGATGATGGCAGCCTTAGGGTAGGCCGCGGGTTTGTAAGGCATCTTGAAGAAGCTGTTCCAGGCTCAAAGCCCATACGCCGCCTTTTTGTTTGGCAGAGCCTTGTAACTATGCGCTTTATTGCACTTGCAGGCAATGATGTATATGCGTATACGGCAACAGATGAGGCGCCCTATTGGAAGCTCTTAATGAGTTACCCTGAAGAAGTAAAAGGGCTCAGGTGGGATTGCAGCATTTGCCAAATAAACGGCATTGAGCATTTGCTTTTAGCATGCGGTGAGCATTGCCTAACTAAATGGGACGGAGTTCAAGATATGGTGCAGTTTGGAAGTGACGAGGCACAATCCGCACATGAAGTAAACTTCCTTTGCATGCACTATGGGAGGCTTTTTGCAGCAGGCGACCCAGCCCACCCTATAAGGCTTTACTGGAGCCAGGCGCCTGGGGACAATAGAAGCATAGAATCTTGGGCTGCTGATGATGCAAGCCCTAATACAGGCGGCGGGCATGTTGAAATAGGCGATACTGCAGGCGACCCTATTACAGGCCTTATAGCGCTTAGCAACCAGCTTTTAATCTTCAAGCGGCGTTCAATTTACAGGCTTTTGGGGGATAGACCCTCGAATTATTCTGTATACAGGGTACATGCAGAGGTTGAACAAATGAACAATACCTCATGTGTGCTTTATGGAGATGCTCCTTTTTGGATGACAGGCGGCGGGCTTTACTTCTTTGATGGGCAAAACGCGCAAAAGAGCAGGTATGCAAGGCGCATAGGCAAGTTTCTTGAAGACGCGAAGTTTGGCAACTGCAGATCTGCAAAGCGCGGCACAAAGCTCTACTTTAGCGCATATGAAGAAAGCCGCGACGAGGCTAAGCTTGGTGCGCTTCGCACTTGTGACAATGCGCTTATAGTTTATGATACAGAGCGGCAGACCTATATGCTTAGGCGCGGGTTTAATATAGCGGACCTTTGCTCACACGATGGCACGCTTTATATGGTAAACGAGAACAGGCTTATATACAGGCTTGATGAAGGCGAAGATTATGACGGCAACCCCATTGTTGCATACTGGCACACGCCGCTTACTGACCTTAACAGCAAGCCTCTAATAAAAGGGCTTAGGGAGCTCTACCTCCAGGGCAAGGGCGAGAGTGAGAACTCAGTGCTTTTAATTAACTACAGAATAGATTCAACCTGCCACTATGAGCGCTTCCTCATGCCAAGGCATGAAGCTGAAGTTATGGAGATACCGCTTAAAAATGAGGGGCGTACATTCGCATTCTGCTTTTTAAACGAAGCAGGCTCGCGCTGGCGCATTTTAGGCGGAGTTGAGCTTATGTTTGAACAAAGACTTAGGTAAATAATATATGGGAGGATGAAATATGCTTCTTGGCATACAGGCGCTTTTCCCAGTATTCCTGCCGCGGAAACTTGATGGCGGCATAAATACGGAGGACTATAATATGAGTATTTCACAAAACGAGAACAACCTTAATCAGAACTTTTCCATTCTCTATCAAAAGCTTGTTGAGCTTGAGGAAAGCCTAAAAGAAAGCTGAGGTGTAAATATGGCAATAAAAAACGAGTATAAAGTTCCAGGGCTCTCTCTAAGAGAAATAAAGGCGCTGCAGCAGGAGCTAAACGTAAAGGTGGATGGTGCGTGGGGCCCAAAATCCCAAGCTGCGCTTGAACAAGCTTATGGAAGCGGCTCTGACCCGTATTCAATATATACCCAACCAGAAAAAGCAAACAGCCAAACGCAAGGTGCAAATAATGCAGCACCAAGTATAATGCCTGCTTCAAGCAGGGGCTATATACAGCATGCAAGCGGGTATGCAGGTGCAGCATACCGCAACCCGAACGGCGACTATTATACGGAGTATGGCGCACTTTTGCGCGACGACGGCTTCTTCTACCCAAAAGGCGCAAAAATCAGCCCGAACGGTATGTACTATGATGATGGCTCAGGCTGGAAGTTTGCAAAATACGCCTCAGCAAGGAGTGCTGACAACAGCTTTTCCGGCTATTTGCCCTCAAGCATTACAGGGCTTGCGCCAAACTCAAAGGTTCCGGGCTTTGAGGGATTTGGATATTTTGAAGGGCAAAGGCCCGAACAAAATGGAGTTCCCCCACAACTAGAGCCAAAAGAGCAGGAGGAAATACCTAAAAGCGCATGGGAGCAGGCGTTTGCATATGAGCTTGAGCGCTATTTGGATGAACTGCTTTCAGGCTATTTTTAAGGAGGGGGCATGGAAACATATTTTTTAGAGCAGACTGAAAAGCAAAATAAAGCAGCAGTAAAGGCGCTCCAAAGGGAGCTTAACCAAGGCGGAGCAAGCCTAAAGGTGGATGGAGTCTGGGGGTCTAAAACCCAAGCTGCATACGAGGCAAGCTATAAAAGCAATGCATCTGATGCGTATTCGCAAGGGGTTGGCGTAATTATGGCAGGCATTGAACCTCTCCTTAACGCAGGCAGTCTAAATTATACGCCAAGGAGCACAGACTCAATACGCGCACAATATGAAGAAAGCCTAAGGCCTGGGCTTGACCTTGCAATAGCGCGTCGAATTGAGCGCACAAAGGAGCATAAAGCTGACCTTGATGCAGACAGCCTAAGCCGCGGCATGGGGAAAAGCACATTTGTAAGCGACATGAAAAAGCGCCTAATGGATAGCGAAGTGCGTGATATAGGCCAGCTTGAGAGCGAATACTCAGCGCTTCTTGCAAAGCTCATTATGGAAACCGCTGAAAAGGAGCTAAGCAGAAGCTTTGAAGCGGAAAAGTTCAACCTCAATTTGCAAACCCAGGCAACAAACAGAGCGTTTTTATCAGCAGAAAAAGCGTATATTACAAATACAAAGCAAACATCAGCAAATACGCGAAAAACGAGCGTTACGCCTACATCCGCCAAAAACTGCTATTTATTTTTAGAGGGGCTATCGCCACACGAGCGCAGCGTAATTTATAATGGCGAAACTGCACAAGGAAGAAGATATAGAGCTGAGCTTGTAGAAAGCCTTGGTAAATCAGGCTATGTGGCTGTGCAGGGCATATACCCGGGAGGCTGAATTATTCTTCAAAGCTGTTGAGGTCGCACCCTAAAAAGCCTCGGTTTGCTTCCCTGCATGCGCGTAAAACGCTGTAACTGCCTGCTGCAGGGTCAAGCACCCAGTCGCCTTCGCATGTGACTGCCTCAATTAAAGTGCGCATGAGCGAAACAGGCTTTGCATGCGGGTGGCTGCTCCTGCTGCGCTCATGATGAATATCGGGGATTGAATGGTTAAGCCATATGCCCTTTGCACGCTTTGGAGATTTTTGCAGCACAAGCAAATATTCGCAGGAACGCCTTGTGCGGTACCCCATGCCTAGGCGTTCCTTATCCCAAACAATCATATCTACAATATTAAGCTCAGAACCGCGAAGCCATAGAGAAACGCCCTCGCAAAGGTGGAATTTATCAACCCATAAAAAGAGGTGGCCGCTTGGCTGTATCGAGCTATTAAGCCCCAATATAAACTCTTGGATTATTTCAGGGCTCATTTGCTTAAGCGCTGCACGCCTTCTGCCGCGGGTTACGCCTTCGTTGCCATATGCAAGCTTATCAAGCACGCCCCTATACTGCGGGTCAAAAAATGCAGCTGCAATGCTCCCCTTTTGTAGGGCAGCAAGCAGCGAAAGCCCATCGCCGCAATTTTGAGCATTCGGCAAAAAAGGCGCATTTAGTTTAAGCGGCGGCTCTAATGCTTTAGGTAAAGTTAGATTCATAGATGTATTGTATCATAAGTCTATGCGCTTTTAGTAAATGCTTGCGTTTAAAAGTTTGCTATGCTAAAATAACAGGCAACTAAGTTTTCTGCGATGACGGAGTCGGGCAGCCGAAAGCCATATACAGAGAACGCCGCCCGAAATATCGGTGCTGGAAGCGGCGTATGTGCATCGGACGCACCCCCTTTCCCTCCATGAGCAGCTCCGGTGAAGCTATGATGTGTGTAGTCGGATGCGGGTAAGCCCGTTACAGCGGATAAAGGCTTTGTATTTGCAAAGCAAACCAGGGTGGTACCACGCAGCTTAACGCTTCGTCCCTTGCAGGGCGGAGCGTTTTTTTTATTTTAAAAAGGATGCCTAAGGAGGTAAGCCATGCTTGAAACACTTAAAAAAATAAGCCGTGAGGCGCGTGAACGCCTTAACGCATGCACAAACGAGGCAGAGCTTGACGCGCTTAATGTAAGCGTGCTCGGCAGAAGCGGCGCACTTACAGAGGTGCTTCGCGCAATGGGTGCAATGCACAAAACCACGCGTGCTGAAATCGGGCAGGCGGCAAACGCGCTTAAGCGCGAGCTTGAAGCAGGAATTGCAGCAAAGCGCCAAGCGCTTCTACAACAGCTTGCACAGATGAGGCTTCTTAAAGAAACAATTGATGTAACAGAACCTGGCAAGTTACTTTCTAAAAGGGGCAGGCTGCACCCGATGACGCTTGCATACCGCGAAATACGCGATGCGTTAGTTGGCATGGGCTTTATCCCATTTGACGGGCCTGAGGTTGAGCTTGACGAGTTTTGCTTTACCCTACTTAACATAACGCCCGGCCACCCTGCGCGCGATGTGCAGGATACCTTTTATATAAACGAGAGCGTTGTGCTAAGGCCGCACACATCCCCTTGCCAAATCCGCTCTCTTAAAGAGCTTGAACCCCCATTTCGCGTTGTAATCCCTGGCAGGTGCTTTCGCGTTGACGAGCCTGATGCAAGCCACTCCCCTGTTTTTATGCAAATGGAAGGGCTTGCAGTTGATAGGAACATAACCCTTGCAGACCTTAAGGGCACGCTTGAAACATTTGCACACGCAGTTTTTGGCGATGATGTTAAAACGCGCTTTAGGCCGAGCTACTTCCCGTTTACAGAGCCTTCTGCAGAAATGGATATTTCCTGCACAATTTGCAATGGGAAGGGCTGCCGCGTATGCAAAGGGAGCGGCTGGCTTGAAATACTCGGCTCAGGAGTTACTAACCCCCATGTAATAGAAAACTGCGGCTTAGACCCGCATGAGTGGAGCGCGTTTGCCTTTGGCCTTGGCGTTGACAGGGTTGCAAACCTCAAATACAGCATACCTGACATTAGGCTCCAGTACGAAAACGACGGCCGCTTTTTAAGCCAATTCTAATAATACTACACTTAATAATTTGCCTTTAATAAGGAGGAACACAAATGAAGCTGCCTCTAAAATGGCTTAAAGAATATGTTGAATATGATGTAACACATGAGGAGTTTGCAGAAAAGCTTATGTGGCGCGGCTTTGAGGTTGAAGAAATCATCCCTGAGCTTAATAATGTCAAAGGCGTTGTAGTTTCGCGTGTAGAAAGCGTTGTGCAGCACCCTGAAGCGCAAAAGCTCAGCGTTTGCAAAGTGGATGTTGGCGAGGGTAGCCTTCGCACAATAGTCTGCGGTGCGCCAAACGTAAGGGAGGGCATGCTTGCACCTCTAGCTCTACCTGGAGCAAAGCTCCCTGGCAATGTTGAAATAACGCCTGTGCTTATGCGCGGGATTGAAAGCTCTGGTATGCTCTGCTCAGGCGCTGAGCTTGGCATAACAGAAGCAGAATATGAAGGCGCAGAATTTGACGGCCTGCTTGAGCTTAAAGGCGAGCATGCTTTAGGTGAGCCGATTGCAGCAGCACTCGGGCTAAATGATGTGATTTTTAATATTGAGCTAACTGCAAACAGGCCTGACTGCCAGAGCATTATCGGGATGTGCCGCGAGGCTGCCTCAGCGCTTGGCAAGCCATTTTACGAACCTACAATAAAACATGTTGAAGGTATAGGCGACGAACGCGAGTATGCTAAAGTAACCGTAGAAAACACTATGCTTTGCCCGCGCTATGCATGCCGCGTTGTAAAGGATATAAGCATAGCGCCTTCGCCAAAGTGGATGCAAAGAAAGCTGCGCTCAGTCGGCTTGCGGCCAATCAACAATATAGTAGATATAACAAACTATGTAATGGTTGAATACGGCCACCCCATGCATGCGTTTGACCTTGAGTATGTTACAGACGGGCATATTATTGTAAGAAACGCGAATGAGGGCGAAGTTGTAAGAACTCTAGATAGCAAAGAGCGGCAGGTTGACCCCTCAATGCTTTTAATTGCAGACCCTAAGCGGGGGGTAGGCATTGCAGGCGTAATGGGCGGCGAAAACTCAGAAATTAAGCCCGTAACAAATGCAATCCTCTTTGAAGCTGCGGTTTTCTTAGGCAGCAATATCCGCGCAACTGCAAGGAAGCTCAGGCATATTACTGATGCTGCAGCAAGGTTTATTAAGGGCGTTGAGCCTGTTGGCGCAGAAAAGGCGCTTATGCGCGCAATGGAGCTTGTTGATGAGCTTAAGGCAGGCGTAATTGTTGGCAAAACCATAGATGTATGTGCTGCGGATTTAGCAGAGCGCGAAATAAATGTTGATGCAAAGCATATTAACCGAATACTTAATACTGAGTTTTCGCCTGAAGAAATGGCAGAAATGCTTAAAACAGTCGGGCTTTTAACAAATGCGAAAGCGCATACGCTAAATGTTAAAGTGCCGCATTACCGCACAGATATTGAAAGCGGCCTTGAGGCAGACTGGGATATTGCAGAAGAAGTAGCGCGCATTTACGGCTATTACAACATTAAGCCTACGCTTATGGCAGGCAACACTTTCCGCGGCAGGCTTACGCCGCCCTTCCTGCTTGAAGACAATATAAAAGACACGCTTGCTGCGCTTGGCGCATACGAGGTATATAATTATAACTTCACAAACCCTGAAGTGCTCGATAGCCTTAAGCTTCTACAAAATGACGGAAAACGCCTTGCAGTCAGGGTTCAAAACCCATTTGGTGAAGACCAGAGCTTAATGAGGACAACGCTCATCCCGGGTTTGCTAAAGACTGCAGCGCTTAACCTCAACCGCCGCACAGGGCATGGCCGCTTTTTTGAAGTAGGCAATGTGCATTTTGATAATAACCCTGTATTAGCAGAGGAGTATAAGCTCATAGGGCTGTGCTTCTTCTTAAACGGGGAGGATTTCTTTACGTTAAAAGGCGCTGTGGAATACCTTGCAGATAGTCTTGGCATAGGCGAGCTGCGCTTTCTTTCAGGCGGCGGCCCCTACCTTCACAAAGGAAGATGCGCAAGGGTGTTTTCCGGGGAAACATATCTTGGGGAGCTTGGCGAAGTAGATATGGATGTTGCAGCAGCGTTTGACGTGCATACCCGAGTGCTTGTTTGTGAGCTTTGCTTTAAAGCACTTTTTAAGCTCCATAAACGTGGGCGCACATATAAGCAGCTGCCGCGCTACCCTGTTGTTGAAAGGGACCTTGCGCTTATTGTTGATGAACAAGTAAGCGCAATAACCCTTAAGCAGGCAATAGAGAATGCAGAATGCCTGCCTGATAGCGTACTTGTTGAAAACGTTGCGCTATTTGATGTTTTTAGAGGCGAAACAGTTCCAAAAGGTAAAAAGAGCATGGCATATTCGTTTACTTTAAGGAGTACAGAGCGCACACTTGACGAAGCGGATATTACAAGCTCAATAGATGCGATTTTAAAGGCGCTCTCTAACGCAGGCGCTCAATTAAGAGAATAACAGCTGAAGTAGAAAAAGCGGGAAACCGCTTTTTTTTGATTTGAACCATGGGTAAGGCCGAAACATAAAGCTGTTTGGCTCTTGTTACTTTAGCCTTATAGGGGTATAATACAGGTATTATTTGACTACCAGGAGGTGAAGAAATTGAACACAATAATTAGATCGTCAAGTGACATTCGAAGAAATTATAACAGCATTGCCGAGATTTGCCGTAAAAAGAAACTACCTGTGTTCTTAACCAAAAATGGCGTAGGAGATACGGTTATCATGGATATAGAAACATTCAACAAGCGTGAGGATGATTTAGCGACAGCCGAACGTCTGCTTGCGAGAGAACGTTCCCGTTTACTTGGAGCCCAAGGATATACAATAGATGAGTTCGAAAAGAACATGAGGGAAGCAATCGCCAAGGGAGCGGAGCATGGAGCATAATGAAAAGGTATAGAATCGTTTATCAGATTATTGATAATCAAGTGTTTGTGGATGATATACAGGATTATCGAGAGAATGAAGACAAGAGCATTTTAAACAAATAATTGTAAATCATATAGATAGGCGTCATCCCTTGCTGGTCAACGCCTATCTATTGCATTTAAGTATCGTTATGGGGTATGGCACAATAAGTTTCCTATAAAACCATGCCAAACCGCTTTTTTTATTTAGCTTCGAGCATTAGCAGGTTCTTAAACTTTGTAAATTCACCGAACCAGCAAAGCTTAACAAGGCCTGTAGGCCCGTTTCTGTGCTTTGCAATGTTGACTTCAGCAATATTATTATCTATTTCCTCATCATAAACCTGCCCGCGATAGAGCAAAAGCACAATATCCGCATCCTGCTCTATTGCGCCGCTCTCTCTAAGATCTGAAAGCATAGGCCTATGGTCTTCCTTGCGCTTTTCGGGTTCGCGTGAGAGCTGAGAGAGCAAAACTATGGGTACATCAAGCTCACGCGCAAGGATTTTCAGCGACCTTGTGATTTCTGAAACCTCCTGCTGGCGGTTATCAGTCTTTCTATTTGAGCGCATAAGCTGGAGATAGTCAATAACTAAAAGATCCAACCCGTGGCGCGCTTTTAACCTGCGGCATTTTGAGCGGATTTCGGGCACTGTCGCATTTGCGGAATCATCAATAAAGAGCTTGCTTTTGCCAAGAGGCCCAAGCACCTGGGATACTTTAATAAGCTCGCCTTCGCTCATTGTGCCTGTAAGGAGCTTTTGCATATCAACCTCAGCCTCAGAGCTGAATATGCGCGTAATAAGCTGCTCGCGCCCCATTTCAAGCGAAAACACAACAACTGTTCTGCCATCATGAAGCGCTGCATGTTGAGCAATGTTAAGCGCAAGGCTCGTTTTGCCCATTGCAGGGCGGCCTGCTACAATAATAAGGTCGGATTTTTTTAAGCCCGATGTTTTTCTATCAAGGTCAAGAAAGCCCGATGATACGCCTATAAGCTGCCCTTGGCGCGTCATTAGCTCGCCAAGGTGCGCGTATGTGTCATACATAGTTTCCTGAACAGGCAAAAGCGAGTCTTGCGCGCGCTTTAGTGTAATATCGTAAACGCGGCGCTCTGCATCGCTTAAAACCTGCTCAATATCGCGCTCATTATCCATTGCTTCGCGTGATATTGCATTGCCTGCGCGTATGAGCTGGCGCTGCATTGAGTGCTCTGTTACAAGGTTTATATAATAGTCCGCTTCTGCAGCAGAAATAGTTTTTATTGTAAGGTCTGTTATATAGCCAACATCCCCTACCTGCCTAAGCTTGCCTAATCTATCAAGCTCTGTTATTAGCGAAACTATGTCAACAGGCGCGCCTTTATCTCTAAGGCTTCGCATACACGCAAAAATATCTTGATTTGCGGGAAGATAAAAGTCATCCGGGGCAAGCTGCTCCAAGCTGCTATCTAATGCTCCCGCATCAAGGAGCATGCTCCCAAGCACTGCAATTTCAGCAGTTTGGCTGTGCGGCGCTGCACTAAGCTGCGCATTTTCCCCAGGCATTTCCATTAGTCCCCATACCCCCGTGTTTTTTTAGGCTTACCTAAAGCTTACTCCTCAGCTACTACTTCAACAGTAAATTCAGCATCAGTCCCCTGAAAAAGCTTTGCGCCTACGCTCCTTGTGCCTAGGCTTTTAATAGGCTCTGAAAGAATGAGCTTTTTTCTGTCAACATCAATTCCGTGCTGAGCTAAAAGTGCAGCTGAAATTTCCTTTACGCCAATTGAGCCAAAGAGCTTTTTATGCTCCCCCACCTTTGCCTTAACAACTACGCTTAAGCCGGAAAGCCTTTTTGCAAGCTCCCTTGCATCAAGCCCTTCCTGGAACTTTTTATGCTGCGCTGCGGATTTGCGTATATTTGCCGCGTTTATTGAGGCTGCATCAGCAGGGCTTGCAAGCTTGCGCGGCAGCAGGAAGTTGCGTGCATAGCCATCGCTCACCTCTATAATCTGCCCCTTTTTACCTGTACCTTTAACATCCTGTTCCAATAACACCTTCATATTTCAGCCTCCTGTTTGCCCTATTTCTTTTAAGTGCGTAAGTACTGTTGCTTTAACAAGCGCATATGCGTCATCAAGCGCTATACCTGTTAGCTGTGCAGCAGCCATGTTCAAATGGCCGCCGCCGCCAATGCGCTCAAGCACAATCTGTACATTTATTCTGCCTAAAGAGCGCCCGCTCACGCTTATTGAAGAAGGCTCGCTCCCAAGCACAAACGCAGCTTCAATGCCGCGAATGCCAACAAGCGCATCTGCTGCCTGCGCTGCAATAAGCGCTGCATTTTTTACGCCGTCGCGGCATTTTGAAAGCGCAATGCCCGGGCTTATTGTTTCAGCATTTCTTACTGCCTCAACGCGGTTTGCATATGTCTCTTTATCGTCTTGAAACATTAGCTTTACCATGCCTATATCAGCCCCATGCTGGCGTAAAAACGCGGCTGCTTCAAATGTGCGGCTGCCTACATTAAAGGCAAAATGCCTTGTATCAATCGTTATGCCAGCTAAAAGCGCGCTGCATTCAAATGCTGTTGGGCGTATGCCCTCGTGGAAATACTGCAGCGTCTCTGTTACAAGCTCACTTGTTGAGGATACCCTTGCTTCCAAATAGTTAAGCGTTGCATTCTCAATATAATCCGCACTGCGCCTGTGGTGGTCAATAATAACGAGCTTTGCCGCCTTTTCTATAAGTGCAGGCGCAAGTGTAGATGTAGCGCGCTGAGTATCAACAACAACAAGCACTGAGCTTGGCCTTAGCATTGCACTTACTGTTTCAGACGAAAGGAGCATGCCTGCATACATCGGGTTTTCGCGGATTATTTCAACTGCCTGTGAAATTGTCGGGTTTACTTGGTCTAACACAATGTACGCCCGAGAGTTTATATGCAGCGCACAGCGCGCAATGCCAAGCGCTGCTCCTATACAATCCATATCCGGCTGCTTATGCCCCATTATAAAGACATCTGTGGAGTTTTCCATAAGCTGGCGCAGCGCCTTTGCAAAAAGGCGGGTTCTTACACGCGACTGGCCGCTTTCGAGCTGCTTCCTTCCGCCGTAGAATGTATAGCCTGCGCCTCGCTTTACAACAGCCTGGTCTCCCCCGCGGCCTAAGGCAAGCTCCATTGCCATGCGAGCATCAGCATCTGCTTCAAGAATGCGTGAGGCAGCGCCAACTGCAAGCGAAACTGTCACAAGCCTGTCCGTACCTGTATCAATTGTGCGCACTTGCTCTAAGAGCGGGAACCGCTCCTTTTCAAGAAGCTTAAGCTGTTCCGCCTCAAGCACAACGAGAAAGCGCACATTGTCATAGCGGCAATATATGCCCTGCGCCTTATGCGCCATTTCAGCTACAAGCCGCTCAACCTCAGTAAGCACATTACTGCGGCGAAACTGCAAATCCGCGCTTAAATCCTCGTAATTGTCTATATAAACTAAGGCAATATACGGCATGCGCTCTTCATAAAGCCTGCGGTAATGCTCTGCATCAGTTCTGTTTAGCCAATATTGGAAAACCAGCCCCCTGCCTGCATGCTCGCGCACAACAGGCATGGATATTACCTGGTATACGCCCCCGCTAAACTCAGTTGTTGCAGATTGGGTTTGCGCTTTTGGGGAACATGCCTGGGGAAGCCCGCTTATATTTACGCCGCTGTAAAGCTTTTTCATTGCATAGTTGCGCCAAATTATTCGGCCGCCGCCAGCCTCAAAGACCATGCACGGCACATTAACAGATGCAATAAGCTGGCCTGCAGCAGTCGCGTTTTCAACAAATACAGCATCCATTGCCTGCTGTTGCATACGAGCTAACTGCCTGAGCCTAAATAGGCTAATTAAAAAGACAATAAGGCTTAAAAGAGACGCTAAAGCAGCTGCAAGCGGTGAAACCAAGAGCAGGAGCGCACAAAGGAGCGCCAATAAAATCGCGATAGGGATAAGCACAGCCTGCGGCTGCCTTTTCATTATTTAAGCACCCCCTCTTAGCTTTTACTCCATTTCTCTACCTTATCTATAATCCGCTGCCTAAGCTTAAACATTTGCTCTATTAAGCCTACAAGCGCAAGCGATAACACGCTAAGCGGAAACGAAAACACTATTATTGCAATAAGCAAAACCTGAAGCAGAGTTCTTGAAGTGCGAAGAAGTATAAAAAACCTAAGTGTGGAGAGCCCCTGCACACTAAAAGGTATTATTGCAACTGCAAGCACTGCAGGCACAACTGCATCCATTGCGTGTATGCGCAAAAGCGAGGCGAGAAAAGTGCCAAGCGCCATAAGCCCCAAGCCCTGAATAAAGCTTTTTGGCAGGCGCCATAATGCAAAAGCATTCATATTTTTAAGCTCGATATTTGTACGCTTTAAAAGCCGTGTGCATACGAGCATATTAAAAAGGCCCATAAATGCGCTTAGCGCGCAGATTGTCGCAGGCATGATTATAGGAAGTTTTGCAGCAAGGGTGCTCCCAAAAAGCCTGAAAGCCTTAAGCTTATTTGCATCCAAAACACCCGGAATTTCTGACGCAAATGAGCTGTATTCTTCCCACATGGTTTTAAATAGCTGTGTGAGCGTATAAAACGCAGGGTTTCTTGAAAGAAGGTCGCCTGCATTTATTAAAAGATATAGCACGCCCGCATACAGCCCTGAAAGCACAAGCGCTGTTTCAAAGTAGGGCGCCTTTCGTTTTAGCATAATGTAGAGGCATATAGCAAAAGGAAGCATAAGCGCAAGCACTAAAAACCCGCTTGCGCCAAACATAAAATAGGCAAGGCCAGCACTTGCAGCTAAGGTAACTGCTGCCTTAAAAAACCCGCCTCCTATTAAAATATAGCCAAAGAACCCGCCCGAAACAAAAAGCAGCGGCGGAAAGAGGAAGCTTAAAGCACCCAAGATTCCTGTAAGCAGGGAAGCTAATATGCTAGGTTGTGTTACGCGCTTTTCCAAAACGTCTCCTTGTTACATTTTATTCACTTAAGGTATAAGTCTATTGTAAAACGAAAACGGTCGGATGTAAACGAAGAATGAGGTTTGCTAAAGCTTAAGCAAGCTATATATTAACTTAACGCCTTAGATTAGTTGCGCTTTTATCTTAGTTGTGCTATGCTTTTTATTGATGCTTCAGGGCGGGGTGAAAGTCCCCACCGGCGGTGATGCAGCAGCAACAGCTTCTGACAAGCCCGCAAGCCAATTGGGTTTACCCATGGCCGAGCCAATGCGATTTTGGCGCCGACGGTACAGTCCGGATGGGAGAAGCGCGAATTATTTCGCAGGCTTTTTTTATGCGCCCCTGAAGTATGGGCGCATTTTATTATTTTTAAGGAGTTTTTTTAAATGAAAAAAGAGACGCGCTGGCTGGTACATATGGGTATGCTTACAGGGCTTTCGCTGCTGCTTGTATACTTCATACATTTTCCAATCTTCCCTTCTGCAAGCTTCCTTGAGTATGATATGGCGGATGTGCCTATACTTATCGGCACATTCCTTTACGGGCCTCTCTCAGGGCTTTTGCTTACAGGCGCTGTTAGCGTTTTGCAATGGCTGCTCATATCGCCGCAAAGCGGCTTTATAGGCTGCCTTATGCATTTTATAGCAACAGGCTCCTTTGTGCTTACAGCAGGGTTTATTTACCGTGCGCTTCGCACACGCAAAGGCGCAATAGCAGGCCTTATATTTGGCGCGCTTTCAATGGTGCTTATGATGATACCGCTAAACCTGATTTTTACTGTACGCTTTATGGGTGTGCCAAAGCAGGCTGTAGTTAATATGCTTTTGCCTGTAATAATCCCGTTTAATGCAATAAAAGCAGGTGCAAACGGAGCGCTTACATTGGTATTATATAAAACAATGGCGCGCATCTTAAGGCTTGAACATATGGAAGGCGCACTAATAAAGGAATAATCAAAGCGCCTCGCGTTCTGCACTGCTAAGCTCACTTTGCGCTTCTTCTAAGGGCTTTTGGCCAGCCTTTGCGGATAGTATTATTGAGGCAGCAATAAATGCAGCCCCAAATAAAAAGCGTATAGAAAACGGCTCATTAAGAAATATCATGCCGAAAATAAAGCCAAAGGGCGCTTCTGTGCTCATTAAAAGCGAGGCGTGGCTAGGCTGGGCATGCTTTAGCCCTATGTTTTGCAAAAGAAGCGCAAGCAGGGTACAAACAAGCCCAAGGTATAAAAGCGGGAACAGAGTTTTCGGGTTGAGTATTGTTTGAATTTGTGGCAAAGACTCTAAGCTTAGTGCTGCAACAGCAGCAAAAAGCGCTGTAAAGGCAAACTGCATTGCAGTAAGGCTTAGCATATCAATACCTTTTTTAATGTAGCCGCTTATTGCAAGAAGGTGCATAGCATAAAGCGCGCCGCAAAGCAAAGTAAGCGCATCGCCAACATTTATTGAAAAGTCGCCCTTTAAGGCAAGAATACCTACACCAAACAGGCAGAGGAAGCCCGCAATAATTGCGTGTGACGAAGGCCTGTTTTTACTTTTGAGCCATTGGAAAAACGGCACAAGCACTACATAGGCAGCTGTTAAAAACGCGTTATTACCTGCAGTTGTTCGGCTAAGCCCTGCAGTTTGCGCATAAAAGGCAAGGAACATAAGCCCGCCGCATACAGCCCCAGCCTTAAGTAAAGCTTTGCCGCCTTTAAGAAGCTTCTTAAAGACAAATGCACTCGTAACAACAGCTGCAAGCACAAAGCGCAGGCAAATAAGCCAGTTTATACTAAGCGCCTCAAGCGAATTCTTCATTACTACAAAGCCGCTGCCCCAAATGACGCCTGCAAGTAAAAGCGCAGCTTCGCTAATAAGCGTGAGTCTTTTTTTGGTATCCAATCGCGCACACCCCTTCACACAATACGCGTATTATACCAACAAAGTCATACGCTTTGCAAAACGTAAAAATTCCCGCCTGCAAATGTACGGGCGGTTATCAATCACTATATTGTCGTGAAATATGTAGGGGCGATTATCAATCGCCCGCATTTACACATAACCCCTTGAGGTATGATTTATGTAGGGGCGATTATCAATCGCCCGCATTTACAAATAACCCCTTGATTTTATAACCTTTAAGCGGTTTCTTCAAAACCCGGCACAGCAGAGCCAGGCGCAAGGCCTGTTACCTCACCTGCCATATAGCCGAGCACATCCCCTTTTGAGTTAAAGGCTAGGCTGTATTTAGCGAACTTCCAGCCTGAGCCGTCATCATAATACATGCCGTTTGGGCTTATCTTCGCACCTGCAGGGTAAAAGAAGTCATCCTCGCGAAGCAGAGCGCCATAGGATGTGTAATAGTTGCCTACATCATCTGTATAGCCCTGCCCGACATAGCCGCTCGAATGCGCTATGCTCCCAAGCTCCCTGCCCTTTGCGCTTGCAAAAACGCCGTTTGTACCGCCTGCTGTTTTAGCATCCTCAAGCTTTGACGAGACTACAAAGGTTGTTTGCGTCTTTTGCTTCATTGCGCTGTCCTTCATGCCAAGCCGCTCAAGAACCTCTTTATATATGCTCTCCCACGAGCCGTCGCTGTCCTTCATGCCCAAGGCCTGCTTAAGCGAGTTCAACTGCGCCTGTGTAACTCCGCTAACCTGTGTGCTCATTTCCGGTTCTCCTTTTTGCATAGCTTAAAACTGCATCCATATTATATAGTTCGTTAATTTTTACGCTTTCTTGAGCAAATGCAAAAAATATAGGCGCGATTGCTAACGCCCACGGTTTCCTTTTAGCAATTTGTTTTCATGAAACCTGTAACGGCAACAAGGCACCCGAAGGTGCCCTGAAACCAGAAAGGGATATCCATGTGCTAAACAGATATATACTTCCCGAAATTATTGTAGCACGCGTCTAAAACGAATGCAAGAAAAAGCCCACCTTGCGGCGGGCTTTCGTGTGCGGTTCCCTGATTTATTTTTAGGTTGCTATTAACGCTTCTTGAGCGCAACAGCGGAAGCACCGGCGAGCGCAACCATCACAAAGCCGAGTATGCTTGCGGCGGCGCCAGTCTTCGGGGGGTTGACGACTACGTTGTCAGGAACCTTTACGTATGCTGTCCAGGGCTTAATGTCAACCTTTGCAACGAGTGTCTTGTTGGATACGAGGTCTTTAAAGTACTTGTCGCGCAGGAAGTTGCCGCGGAGCGCCACGTTCATGCCGAACACTTTAACGGCTACATCATCATAAACCTTCTTAACAGCGTCGAATGTCGCGCCTGATGTCTTGATGTTGCCGCCCTCGATTATGCTCATAAGCCCTGTTACCTGGTCAATGAAGAACGGATAAGGATTATGTGGGAGGACTGGTGTAATAGTCATGCCTGTTGTCTTATGGTCGCCATCAACAAAGAGTTCGATTTGGCGAAGGTTAGCAACTGCTTCGTTATAATTATCATTGTCGCATACAGTAATGATGTACTTTTTATCAGCAGTAACATAATTTACATGGTATGCTTTGCCATGCAATTTAAACGCATTAGCAGGCATTGTTGTTGCATTCCCTCCAGGGATATATGTAGTATCTTTAACAACAACAGGTTCTGCATTCTCAACGAGCTTCGCGGTTAAAGAAGCATCGTCGCCTGTGACATAGGCAAATACCAGCCACTTGTAGGTGTTATCTTTGGTGTAGGCGTTCGGGGCATCGTTTGTAAGCTTAGTGTCTTTGTCAACTGTGAATGTTTTAAACGGAGCAGCGTTATCTGAGGTGTTAAGGACGGCTTTGGGCGAGGCGGCATTGACATCAGGCCCATTCTTCAAAATCCTAAATGTTGCATTCTTTGCGCTGATTTCGAGAGGTGCCCAGTTGGCGCCGAGGGTTGCTTCGCCCTTGGGAACCTTAAGCTCTACAACCGCTGCAACAGTTTCGTTCTTTGCATAGCCGCGGTCAACAGCAGGCAGGCCTATCCAACCGGTGAAAATATCCTCACTCTGGTGCTCAACGAGGTAAATCTTGAGCGTGTAGGGTGTGGGATTGAGTGGCGTTGTGTCGCCTGTAAATGCCATTGCAGGTGCTGCAAGCGCAAGCACGAACACGAGCGCGAGTACGAGAGTTAGTACTTTTTTCATATTATTTTACCCCTTTCAAAATATTA
>CAYWTY010000029.1:17390-20086 GCA_964461335.1 uncultured Oscillospiraceae bacterium | reverse complement strand
CAGCTCCCCGTTGCTCTTGGTCTACCGCTCTACCCCAACTATTGACATAGAGCCAGAATTCTGTGCAGCCCCCAATATTTTGTTTAAATACTATATTGTTGTGCGATGTAGGGGCGATTAATAAATCGCCCGCATTTTAAGGATAACCCATTGATGCATATATGGTTTACAGGCTGTCCAACACGCCGGACTCTTCGTTGAAAGCATCAATTAAAGCATCGATTTCTTTCGCCTGCTTTTGGATGCCGCCCCAGTAGGCTTCACTCTCATACCATTGGGCGTTCAACTCGGTTACATCCTTTGCTTGCTGCTCCACCCATGTATAGTATTTTAGGTTGTGGATGCGCTTGCGTGTAAAGTATGTCAGCTCTTCCATGTTGTCTGTACGTGTGCTGCTCATATGGCCGTAATAATCCGCAGCAGCCATAAGTGGGGTATATTCGCCATCGCGCTCTTTAAGCTCTTCAACGCGTGAGTCGTACATCTCAGCAGAATCTGTTGCAACTGTAAAGAGAACATCCTGCTCTGTAAGCTCATAGTATTTTGCCATCTTCATGCAGCAAAGCACATTGGCAATTCCCGAAATTCCAAGCAGTGAAAGGTCTTCTACGGATTTATTATCAAGCCCAAGCTCGTTTTTGAGGTATTCCTGGCCTGTAGGTTCATTGAACAGGCGAAGTAGATTCTGGCTGTCATCATCATCAACTGCTATAACCATATCCGTGTTTTTAATATTGTGGACCCAGGGTACATGCTTGTCGCCAATACCCTCAATACGGTGGCCGCCAAAGCCGTTGTTTAGAAGCGTCGGGCACTGGAGCGCTTCGCCTACAGCAAGTTTTGCATTTGGATGGAGTTGCTTAATATAATCCCCACTTGCCATAGTGCCTGCTGAGCCTGATGTGTACGCCATGCCGGACAACCTGAGATTATCGCCTTTAAGCTCATTGAAAACATCAGCAATTGCCTTGCCTGTGACTGTATAATGCCAAAGGTAATTGCCCATTTCATCGAATTGGTTGAAGATTACAACATCTTCGCGGGTATTGCGCAGTTCCCAAGTTTTATCGAAAATTTCTTTTACATTGCTTTCACAGCCTGGTGTTGCAATAACTTCGCCTGCAATTTGACGAAGCCATTCAAAGCGTTCACGGCTCATTTCTGCAGGCAGAATTGCTACAGAAGAACAGGAGAGAAGCTTGGAGTTGTATGCGCCGCCGCGGCAATAGTTGCCTGTGGAAGGCCAAACAGCCTTATGGTAGGTTGGGTCAAACTGACCTGTAACAAGCCTTGGAGCAAGGCAGCCATACGAAGCGCCAACCTTATGGCAGCCTGTCGGCATCCATTTGCCCTCTAAAACAACTATACGCGCTTTAACACCTGTAAGCGCAGATGGGATTTCTATATAGTTTACGCCGCCAAAGCCGCCGCCTTGCATCTTTGGTTCATTTCGCCATGTGATGCGGAACAGGTTAAGCGGGCTGATATCCCATAAGCCCGTATTTTCCAACCCTTTTTTGATCTTCTCCGGAACGAGACTCGGGTCTTGCATTTGTGCAAATGTCGGCATAACAATTTTGTTTTCACGCGCACGCTCAATTGTGCGCTTGAGACTTGCTCTGTCCACAGTTAAATCAATCATTTTGCTCTCCATTTCTGTGAATATTTATATAGAAGGGTTCTTATATATCTCTTCTAACAGTTTAGTCTATACGCAATGGTTTGTAAATGCTTCAGAGCAGTTTTCCTAAAAATTATTTTTATAGCCTAAAAATTAATATGGTAACAAAAAAACTAACTGCATTAAGGCTGTTAGTTTAAGTTGTTATATTATAATTTTCTGTATTTTATTATTCTGCAATTTTGCACACATCAACCCATTTTGCATTTGTGAGCGTTTGTAGACGGTCAGGGGTAATTACTACGCACGACGCTGGGCTGCCTGCAGCAGGGTAAACAGTATCAAACCGTTTAAGCGAAGTATCAAGGTAAATAGAGAGCGGTTGTGCAAGCGCAAAAGGGCATACACCCCCAACCGGGTGCCCGGTTAGCGCTTCAACGCACTCATGCTGAAGCATTTTTGCTTTCTGCCCAAAGGTTTCCTTAAACTTGCGGTTGTCGACCCGTGCATCACCTGCTGCAATAAGCAAGATTGCCGACTCCCCAAATTGAAAGGTAAGCGTCTTTGCGATACGTTTAGGGGCTACACCAAGCGCTTGTGCAGCTAAGTCTACTGTTGCGCTTGAAACATCAAACTCTAAAATAGTTTCTATAATACAGTTTTCTTGGAAATAGTTTCGTACTTCATAAATGCCCATTGTAAAACTCCGTTAGCCGCCTATGCCAAGCGCAAGCTGCAGCGCAGCGAAAAACCCGGGTATTGCCCAAAACAACAGCACAGTTTCACCAAGGGCGATTGCTGGCACACCTAAGCGGACTTCGGGTTTATAAAGGCCGCGTTTAGCAAGGAAAAACCCGAGCGTTACCCCAATAGCGCCAAACAGGCAGGCAACCCCAATTAAAATATTCTCATGTATTCTGATTTTTGTAGTTTTTGCTAAGATTCGGTCTGTGACAGTCAGCAAAAACCCAAGTGCGCTCATATAGATTAGGGTATAGGCAGCTATTGTTGCAAGCATAAATGCCTCCGTTGATTTTTTATAATATCCCGTTTTTGAACAGGGTTTCCTCAACCA
>CAYWTY010000029.1:0-17380 GCA_964461335.1 uncultured Oscillospiraceae bacterium | reverse complement strand
GGACAGCTCGCCTAAGTTGGATATTGAGGGTAAAATGGCGATATCCGTTTCGCTCTTTAGTTTGTCTCCATCCATACAGGGAACTACAAAAACATTATTAAGCAATTTAGAATATTCAATATATTTAGCACGCGCCCGCTTTTGCAGGCTTGATTGGGATTCGTATAAGTCTTTAGAGTTGCCTGTATATTCACGGTAACCTTTTCGGAAGATATTTGCGCCTGCTTCTTCGATGTTTACATCGAGTACAACATGCGCATGCGCTCTTGGAATAAAGAAGTGGTTGTGTTCAAGCTCAAGCACAAAGTCGAGCAAATTCGGTTGATCTAAATCACGCTCACGGATGCTTTGGTAAACAGCGTTTGAAAGCACATAGCGGTTTATTAAAAGCACATCTGCATCACCATCGCGGTAATTTTCAAATGCTTCAAAGCGGTCTAAGGCAAACCAAAGTGCCATGCTTTTCCCATCGACATCATTTGCTGATATACCATGCGAAGCTGTAAGGTAGTTGCCTACTTCTCTGCCGAAAAAACTTCCGTACATTGGGAAGGACATTGTTTCAACAATCATCCCGCGTTTTTTTAGGGAGCGTTCAAGATGGTACAATTGTACGGTTTTGCCGCTGCCGTCT
Organism: uncultured Oscillospiraceae bacterium; assembly: GCA_964461335.1. GTDB lineage: Bacteria > Bacillota > Clostridia > Christensenellales > CAG-138 > JAKJBL01. Next base: position 16,746 of record CAYWTY010000029.1, on the reverse strand, counting down.
ATCCCTTCAAATGCAACTACAGTTGTCGGTGCCATTGCCTTGCCTCCAAAACCCTTTAAACGGGTTAGCGTTTACATAACGCGGCTATTATACCATACGCCTAACATGGCTGCAACATGGGTCATAATGCCAAGTCACCATGGTCAAACAAGCTGTTTTCGAATTAACAGTTTGTTTATGGAATTTTCATGGCAAAGGTAAACTTGTAATGATAGAATACGAATCGACAAGACTTAACAATTCAACAAGCAGCGTATCGGAGATTTAACTTGTTTTGGAGGGAATGCATGCGCGCAATTAAAAGGCATTTTATAGCAGCAATTTGCACATTTATGCTGCTAAGCTGCTTTTGCGCCAAAGCATCCGCGTTTTCCTTTTTGCCTCCTGTAAGGCTGCGCATTGGCGCACGAGGCGAAGCTGTTCGCTTGCTTCAAGAAAACCTTATAGAGTTAAAGCTTTATAATACCAAGCCGGATGGCGTTTACGGTGAATACACATCTCTTGCTGTTCGGTCTTTACAGCTTCTCCTTAAGGTAGAAGAAGATGGTGTTTGCGGCCTTGAGACAATAGTTGCATTCAATACCGCCTTTCAAAGCGGGGCAATCTTTGTTTTAAGTGAAGCAGAAGGCAAACTAAATGAAGAAGTCTATCTTGAAAAAAGCTATAAAATAGGGATTGACCCAGGGCATCAAATGAAGCCGGATTATGGATACGAGCCTATTTCCCCTGGCTCAAAGCGCACAAAGCAACGCATGAGCGCAGGCTGTGTCGGTATACGCACAGGGGTTTATGAATATGAAATTACGCTCTCAATAGCCCAAAAATTACAGGTGCTTCTTGAGGAGGCAGGGTACACTGTAGTTTTGGCACGCACACAAAACGATGTTCAGCTTTCTAATGTTGAGCGCGCAAAGCTTATGAATGATTCAAAAGTGGATTGCTGGGTAAGGATTCATTGCGATTACAGTTCAAACAGAAACAAAGAAGGTATGAGTGCGCTTTGCCCTTCGCCTTCAGCTGCAGCTGAGATTTGTGAAAAGAGTCTATTGCTTGCAAAAGCTTTGTTGAAAAATGCGGCTAAAGCAACAGGTGCAACTCCGCTTGCTGTGCTGAAAAAGGCGGATCAGGCAGGTTTTAACTGGTCTAATGTGCCTGTTGCAACAATTGAGCTTGGGTACCTCTCAAATCCGGTAGAGGATCTTAACCTAAACAGCGCCCGCTATCAGCAAGCATGTGCAGAGGGTATATATGAGGGACTTCTTCGATATTTTTCTTCCTAACTAAAATTAAATATGTTATGCTTTGTGAAACAGGGGGTGCTTTATGCAAACTTGGGATAAATGGGATGCTCGTTTCATGGAGCTGTGCAAGTCTATTTCAAATTGGTCAAGCTGCTATCAAACGGGCCGAAAAATCGGCGCAATTATTGTTAAAAATAAGCGCATACTTACAACCGGTTATAATGGAGCGCCTTCAGGGCTTACAAGCTGTATGGAGCGCGGCGAATGCCTAAGGCGCAATTTAGGCATACCCTCAGGTACGAGGCAAGAAATATGCTATGCCATACATGCAGAGCAAAATGCAATAATCCAGGCTGCGAAGCTTGGCGTATCTATTGATGGGGCAACGCTCTACTGTACCCACCAACCTTGCGTTATTTGCGCAAAAATGATTATTAATGCAGGTATCAACCGGGTTGTATATGCAGAAGGCTACCCGGATGCATTTTCTGTCGACCTTCTAAATCAGGCAGGTGTGCGTCTTCAGCGCTATTGTGCAAACGAGGCACAGCCGGATGGGCTTGCATAAGCATTGTTTCCTTAGCCTAATAACAACACTTTGTTTCAAAAGCCGGATATGCAATTATAATAAAATAACACATATTAAGGCTAAAAGGAGATATTTTTATGGACTTACTTTATAAAACCACAGCAACTTCCGTTAACGGTCGCGCAGGTACAGTAACAGTTGCAAATAGCCCGCTTGTTTTCGAAATGAGCCCTCCTGAAGGGCTTGGCGGCAAAGCTGACAGCGGGGTTAACCCGGAACAGCTTTTTGCAGCAGGCTATGCAGCGTGCTTTGCGGCTGCACTGCACAGCGTTATAAGAAGCCGCAAGCTCCGTATTCTGCTGCCTGAGGTGCAGCTTGAAGTAGGAATTGGTAAAGATGAAGCAGGAGGCTTTGCGCTTGCAGCAAAAATCCATGGGCTTTTTACGCAGCTTGATCAAGCCGCTGCCATGTCTTTGATGGAAGCAGCGCACGAAGTCTGCCCCTACTCAAAAGCAACGCGCGGGAACATAAAAGTAGACCTATCCGCACAGGTAGAGTAGTTTTAGAAATTAGGGTTCGTTTTTATTAAGCCTATACCCTTTAGAATCAACGCAAAGAAGGCGCACCTGCCAGCCGTTGTTCAGGCTATTGAGCTCTTTTGTTAGCCCCTCTAAGGAGGGGCTTTTAGCATCAAAAAAGCTGATAATTGTCGGGCCTGCCCCTGAAAGGCATGTAGCAAGCGCCCCGTTTGCATCCGCAATGCGGGCTATATCGTCATAGCCTGGCACAAGCGGTTTTCGATAAGGCTGGTGCAGCCTGTCGCGGACTGCGAAAGGAAGAACAGACAAATCGCCCTTTGCAAGCGCTGCTGTTAAAAGCGATGCTCGCGTTAGGTTAAAAACAGCATCCTCAAGCGGGACAACTTTGGGGAGCACACTCCGTGCTTTGCGCGTAGAAAGTGAAAAGGGCGGGATGAACACAGCGCAGCGAAGCTCTTTAGGTGCATCCATTCGAATAAAACGGACATGCCCATTGTCCATACAGCCTACTGTAACCCCACCCAAAAGCGCAGGCAGGATATTGTCCGGGTGGCCTTCCTGGCTTGCTGAGATGTCGAGCATGTCCTGCGTTGACATTCTTCTACCCATATATGTATCAGCCATAATAACCCCGCCTACAACACTTGCAGCAGAGCTCCCCAATCCACGCATTGGGGGGATTTCATTTACCTGTGCAAAATGTACGCCGGGTGGGGTTATGCCATAAGTTTTTAGCACAGCGCAAAAAACTCTGTAAATTAAATTGCGGCTATCTGTTGGTATGCGCCCAATATCGCGAGCTTCAAGCTCAATATGAAGCCCGCTTTCGACAAATTCAAATGCGATTGTGTTATAGCAGCTAAGCGCAACTCCCAGGCAATCAAACCCCGGGCCAAGATTAGCGCTTGTTGCAGGCACTGTAAGTGTATGCAAAAGTATCTCCCCTGTGAAATAAATATAGTCAGGTCATTACATTTTAGGTTTTGTACTTGTAGTAATAGCAGTAAAGGTGCCAATGGCACCTCTTACAGCTTCTTTTTAAGCCGCAGTATCGGCTTTACTTGGCATCAGGTTAAACGCTTTAACTAGGCTAAGAGGCTTATTCGTCTTCTTCATCGTCCTTCTTTGCCTGGTCGATAATTTTCTGCGCAATATTTGCAGGTACATCCTCATAGCGTACAAATTCCATTTTAAACGAACCGCGTGCCTGAGTCATTGAACGCAGGTCAGTTGCATATTTAAACACTTCTGCAAGCGGCGCTTCAGCTATTACTTCCTGGCCGCCTTCAGCTGGGTTCATGCCTATTACACGGCCTCTGCGGCGGTTCATATCCCCAATGACATCGCCCATGTATTCTTCAGGCACGAGAACCTCAAGGCGGTAGATAGGTTCAGTAAGAGCAGGGCTTGCCTTAACGCATGCAGCTTTGTATGCTAAGCGCGCAGCGGATTTAAAAGCAACCTCTTTGGAGTCTACAGGGTGATATTTGCCATCGTATAATGTTGCCTTTACCCCAACCATAGGATAGCCTGCGAGAACACCGCGCACGAGCGCTTCGCGTGTACCTTTTTCAACAGCAGGTATATACTCTCTTGGCACAACTCCGCCTACAATTGAGTTAACAAACTCAAAGTCGCCTTCAAGAAGAGGCTCAAAGCGCATTTGTACAACACCGAACTGGCCTGCGCCGCCGGTTTGCTTCTTATGCTTGCCTTCGGCTTCTGCAGTGGCGCGAATTGTTTCTCTATATGGCACACGCGGCTCTACAAGCTGTGCTTCCACGTTAAACTTGTTCTTAAGCTTTGCGCACATAACATCAAGGTGCATTTCACCTAACCCGCTAAGCAGAATATCTCCTGTTTCAGGGTTTTTATCAAGCGAAATTGTTGGGTCTTCTTCTTTTAGGCGATTAAGCCCAATTATAATTTTGTCTTCCTCGCCCTGTTTTTTGGCAGTAACAGCAAGGCTTATGCTCGGCTTGGGGAATTCAATTTCCTCAAAAAGTATTGGCGCTGCTGCTTCGCAAAGTGTGTCCCCAGTGTTGGTAAACTGCAGCTTTGCCATTGCGCCGATATCGCCTGCAGATATTCGCTCTGCATTTATAAGCTTTTTGCCGCGCATTACGTAAACAGTCCCCGGCTTTTCAAGCTTCTCCGAATTTGAATTGTAGGGGGCTATATCAGCGGAAAGCTCACCTGAATAAACTTTAAGTATTGAAATCTTGCCTACAAATGGGTCTGCAACTGTTTTCATGACTTGTGCAGCAAATTTACCATATTTACTAAAATCGACTGCTTCACCGGATTTTGTGCTTTTTGCTTTGCGCGGCTCTAATAAGTCTGCAGTTGGCATGTAGCGAAGCAGGTTGTCGGTTAAAGTCCTAACCCCAATATTGGGTGCAGCTGCACAGCAGCAGACTGGCGTAAGTATGCCTTCGCGAACGCCTGCACAAAGGCCTGCAATCAGCTCGTCGTTTGAGAGCTCTTCGCCATCGAAATACTTTTCCATAAGGGCTTCATCGCTTTCAGCTGCAGCTTCAACCAGCGCTTCGTGCATAGCTTCAGCTTCAGAAGAAAGCCCTGCAGGTATTTCGGCTTCTTTTTCTGTTTTGCCGTCAAAGCGTTTTGCCTTCATGTTTAGAATATCAACATAACCCTGGAATACCCCGCCTTCGACAATTGGAAGCTGGAGCGCTACTATGCCTGAGCCGAACTTTGCTTTAATTGCATTAAAGACCTTAAGGAAATTGGCGTTTTCTCTATCCATCTGGTTAACAACCATCATGCGTGCCTTATTGGCCTTTTTACACATTTCCATGGCCTTTTCAACGCCAACAACAGGCCCTGAAACTGCACCTACAACAATAAGCGCAGAATCAGCAAGCGCCATGCTTTCTACGACTTCGCCATAAAAGTCAAAAAACCCGGGCGCATCAATAAGGTTGATTTTGGTGCCGTTCCATTCAAGCGGAGCAAGCGCTGCGCCTATGGATATAACGCGGCGGTTTTCTTCAGGGTCATAATCTGTAGTTGTGGTTCCGTCTTCCACACGACCCATACGGTCAAGTAAACCTGCATTAAAGAGCATGGCTTCTGTTAAAGTCGTTTTTCCTTCGCCGCCATGCCCGAAAATGCCAATATTGCGAATTTTGTCAGCTGTGTATTCTTTCATGCGTGCAGTTCCCCCTGTAAAAATAGGTCAAGTAAATTATAGTTATGCAGCGCATTTATATGGCCATCGCTAAGCCGCATGGGTAAAAGCAAACATCCAAACATGCGCGCCTCTTTCACTTCTCTATTGTAACAGCCAAAAAAAACTTTGTAAACCGTTTTGCCGGCTTATTCGGGCTAATATAATAGCGAAGCGCCTTAAAATAGTGTAAGGCGCATGCTTTTTCTTTAGCAGATGCGTGGCAAATGCCCTATGTAAGATAAGCTTACTTCTTTAAAATACTGCTTATAAGCCAAGGAGCGTGCCCACTTGATAGATGAGCAAAGCTGAAATATACGCAATTCCCACTTGGTAAGCAACCATAAAGGCTGTCCACCTTGCGCTGTTAAGTTCACGCCTCATTGTAGCAACAGCTGCCATGCACGGCACATAAAGCAGCACAAACACAAGGAAACTGTACGCAGAAAGCGGTGTAAAGGTTGCCCCAAGCGATGCTCGCACTGCGCTGTCCCCTGCTGCAGCTGAAAACCCATAAAATAGGCTGAGCGAAGCTACAACAACTTCTTTTGCAACAAGGCCAGCTAAAAGCGCGACAGAAGCTTGCCATGAACCAAACCCTAAAGGTGTAAACACAGGCGCAAGCCAGCCCCCCATAAGCCCTAAGATACTCTTTGCGGAGTCCTCCACCATGTGAAAGCTAGCATCAAAGCTTTGAAGGAACCACAAAATTGCGCTCATAAGGAGAATTATTGTGCCTGCCTTTTCCAAAAAGTGCTGAATCCGCAAACTGACATGGCGCAGCGTGTTTTTTAGCATTGGCCGGCGATATGGAGGCATTTCAAGCACAAAGGGCGCATCCCTGCCTGTGAATAATGTTCTTTTAAATAAAAGGCCTGTAAGTATTCCTGCTACTATCCCGAGTGCATATAGGCTAAAGACCACCAAACCCCTATTATGTGAAAAGAATGCGCCTGCAATAAGCCCATATACAGGCAGCTTCGCAGAACAGCTCATAAACGGCAATAACAGAATTGTCATTCGCCTGTCTTTCTCGTTTTCCATTGTACGCGCTGCCATTGTTGCAGGCACTGTGCAGCCAAAACCCATAAGCATAGGGATGAAGGATTTGCCGGAAAGCCCGAACCGCCTTAAGAGCTTATCCATAATAAACGCAGTGCGGGAAAGATAGCCGCTATCTTCAAGCAGAGATAAGCACAAAAACAAAAGTGCGATTTGAGGCAGGAATGTCAGCACGCCGCCAACGCCTAAGATTATGCCATCACTTATCAAGCTTATAAGCCACTTGGATGTACCGATGTTTGAAAGCCAAATAGAAAGCCAGCCTGAGAGCGCTCCTATAAACACCTCTACCTGGTCCGAGAGCCAGGCGCCAAGCGTGCTGAATGTTAGCGTAAAGATGCCGAGCATAATAAGCAGGAAAACAGGAATTGCAAAATATTTATGCGTCAGCACTGCATCAATTCTGTCTGAAGGGCTTTTTGCACCCTGCTCTCGCTTATGCTTTACTGCTGCTGCTGTTATTTGTGAAATAAAGCGATAGCGGGTGTCCGCCATGCGTGTTTCATTATCAATGCCCGGGGCTTCGCCTGCATATGAGCTTATTATCTCGTCAAGCTCTTTCTGCTGTTCTTCGGTTAGCTCAAGCGCCTCGCGCACAAGTGCATCCCCCTCAAGCAGTTTTACTTCTGCCCAGTGTGAGGGGATACCTGCGCGCTCTGCGTTATCGCGTACTATTTCGCCAATTTTATGGTGCACAGCATGTGTGAACTCATCATAAAAATCATCAGGTTCAATGCAGAACCCTCTGTGCATCTGCTCATGAGCAAGCTCGATTAAAAGCTCGCATTGATTGAGGAGCTCTTGTATACCTTCACCTGTACGTGCGCTTATTGGGACTACCGGTATGCCAAGTTCGAGCGAGAGTCGCGTTACATCAATGGTATCGCCGCGCTTTTCGATTTCATCCATCATGTTTAGCGCTAATATCATAGGACGCTCGAGTTCCATTAGCTGAACGCTCAGGTAGAGGTTCCGCTCAAGATTTGTGGCATCAACAATATTTATAATTGCATCAGGCCGCTCTTTTATTACAAAGTTGCGCGCTATTATTTCTTCCAACGAATGGGGCGAGAGCGAGTAAATGCCCGGAAGGTCGATAAGCGTAATTTCATGGCCGTGTGCCTGGATTCTGCCTTCCTTTTTTTCTACGGTTACGCCCGGCCAGTTGCCTACATATTCGTGCGCCCCTGTAATTGCGTTAAAAAGTGTAGTTTTGCCGCTGTTTGGGTTGCCTACAAGCGCTATTTTAACAGGCTGGTTATCCAGCGGGCTTGCGCTTTTGCAGCGCCTGCCTCGTTTTTCGCACCCTGCATGCGGGCAGCACCTGTCACAGTTTGCGCAAGGGCTTAAAGAGTCGAGCAGAGATCTTTTCGCTTTTCTACCCTTTTCGCAGCCATCACCCATGGGGCAGCCAGGCAAAGGCAGCCGCACAGCATCCTGAGAAGAAGCAACAGCCCATTGAGTCAACCGTGCTGCACGCTCGTGTGCGACTTGGTCGCTTAAGTCAGCATGGTTTTCAAGCAAATGGCCTGCGCGCTTTCTCCTCCTGTGTTGGAAAGTGCGCTCTTTGTTCAAGGCTTCTTCAAGTTCATCAGCTTCATATAGGGTAATATGCATTGCATCAGCACGGCGCAGGGATAAATCATACCCCCTAAGATGTACTTCTATCGGGTCGCCCATAGGGGCAGTTTTGCGTACAAAGATGCGCGTCATAGGTGTAATCCCCATGTCAACGAGCCTGCGCTTTACCCTTGGGTCATCGCTTCCAACTGCAGCTATATATCCGGACTCACCGGGTTTAAGTTCGCCAAGTTTTTTGCGCATATAAGTACCCCCTAAAGCCAGTTAGTTATTACTAACCCGATTCGTATTATAACAATCAAAATATTTAAGTCAAGATGAGTTTTTTACATACTGCTCAGTCTGTATGTGTAATGCCTTTAGGGTAGGGAAACACTGATTAATTCATAATGCCGCACTGGCGGCTACTTTTGCGCCCTGCTGTGTCGCTAAAATCTCAAAATAGCGCTGCTATCTTTTCGATTTTGCATTGCAGGACGCAGAACTTTCTCGCCAACCCGTCGCTCCTCATTTAATCAGTGTATCCTTAGCTTTAAGTGGGCTGTTCAGCGCCTAAATGGTATAGCTATACTCAAGTTTTCGCTATTCAATACAATTTGCCTTTATAAAGAAGGGCATGAAAAGCAAATGCTCCTCATGCCCACATTCTGCCATAAGCAGTTTATCTTATTACTGGCGGCGAGGGTGTTGGTGTAGGCGTCAATATAGGCCTTAATGAGAATCTCGGGGGCAGAGACCTTATTGGCGGAAATGAAATTACAGGCGGCGGCAATGTAGGAGTCGGCGTTGTTGTAGATGGAGTTTGCGTAGTTTGAGAAGGAGTACGCGAAGGTTTTGGGGTTTTCTTAACACCTTTAGGTATGACTATTACATATTCTTCATATAGGCTTAAGGCTTCTGCTTCCGTATCATTAGGCACAAAATCATTACTTAACACATCATCGTCATCTTTTGCAAACAAGGCGCTTAAGAAGGCCCTTTCGCCTGCCCACGAATATGAATTTATAATGCGCCCGTTAAAATCAACATATTGATTGGACCAAAAACCTTTACCCATAAAAGCTTCTACATCGTCCTTGTCCATCTCGCTTAATAGCTGCGGTGCATATCTTGCAGCTATTTCGGCTTTGCCAAGCGGCATAAGCGCTGCTTCTTTTGAAATCAACTTTGTGCTATTATCCTCTGCTAAAGCAAAAGTAAACTTGAAGCTTACATGCGCAAATTTTGCAGTAAGAAACTCATAGCTTAGCACACGAACAGTTGCGCTACTCTCGTCGCTTGAAATAGGCTCCCCAAAAGCTGCTATTACTTTCTGCTCTGAAGAATCAAGCTTTAAGGAAGTGAATTTCTTGAAATAACTCTCTTTAGTAACGCTGCTGTTTAAGTTTTCGGGCAGGGGGTCGAGGTAGCGCGGTACACGCGGGGTTGCTCCATCAACCTCTCTTGCAGCCAAAACAACTCCATTTGGCTGATACTCGCTTTTGAGCACAACTGCATCTTTAACAACAGCAGCAAGCTGCCCGGTTTTATCCGGCCAAATAAGTACCAAATATGTGCTACTATCTGGTTTTGGGTTTGGCAGAGTAAACTCCATCCAAAGATATGGGTTTTCTCCCACTTCTGTAAGCATATCCGAATAGGCTGCGCCGTCTTGAAGCGTAACTTTTGCAGAATCAAGCAGTCGTGGAAACACCAAAGGCGTAGAAATTTGTTTTTTTAGAACAAGCCCATTATTAGCGCCTGCAATGATTTCAATTGGCACATCATCGAGCATAAAGCGGTAAACAGCTGCAGGCTCAAATGCGTCGCTTCCTGCTATTGCACGGTAAGTATAGCTTCCATTGCCGTAAACATCCTCAGGTTCGCCAAGCACTGCAAGCGCTGCATCTAAAGTGCCGCCTACTTCAACTTGCATGAACTTGTTTAGCACAGGTTTATTTAGCTTAGAGTATTCGATTTTGAGTAGTGGTGTTTCAGTTGACAAAGGCTCAGTTTCCGCTTCTTCAGCCGGTGTAGCTAAAGGCACCACTGTTTCTGTAACTTCGGTTGTCTTTTGGGGTTCGACAATAGGGATAGTAATGCAGGCTGAAAGCGCTGCTGCAGCAACTAAAAAGACCACAAGCAATGACAGATATTTTTTCATGGGTCGCCTCTTCCTGCTTATTAGTTTAAACAGAGGTAAAAACTCTGTTTAAGTAAGCATATAATATATTTATATATAAACTTTGTCCAGCGCTTTGCATCCTCTTTTGTAAAATAATTTACGATGCTTGTACGAAACTTAAGCTTTTATAATCTCTTGCATATAGCTTAATAAAAAAAAGGCGCAGCCTATGTTAAGGCATGCGCCAAATACTGCGCTTAAGGGGCTATTTCCCTATGAACATCTGAGTCCAGTAATATCCGTTTTGTGAAAACCCAACCCCTATTTCAGTGAATGCCTTATTGAGGATATTTGCCCTGTGTCCTGCGGAGTTCATCCAAGCATTTACAACTTCTTCAGGTGTTCGCTGACCCATTGCGATATTTTCGCCCATTGTCCTATAACTTATGCCGAAGTTTTTAATCATTTTACCCGGGTCTCCGTAAGTTGGGCTAGTGTGCGAAAAGTACTTCAGCTTAGCCATATCATCCGATTTATAGCGCGCAACCCTTGAGAGTTCCCAATTTGCTTTAAGCGGAGGAAGCCCGTTTTCTGCCCTTTTGTTGTTGGTCAGCTTTATAACTTGCTCTTCAAATGAAGCAACATCCTTGCTTAGTGTTGGGATAGTTAGCTCCTGCCCTGGGTAAATAAGCGATGGGTTCTTAATGGCTGGGTTTGCCTTAAGAAGCTCACTTGTGCCGACATTGTATTTTACAGCAATCTTCCACATGGTATCGCCCGGTACAACTTTATGAATAACCGATGCAAATGCGCCTGAAGCGAATAGAGCAAGGGCGAGGATTGCTGCTGCAACTGCTGCGATTAGTTTTTTAGTTTTCATTAATTTCACCTCCATTAATCGCGTAATACTAGCTTAACGCTAACACCAAATAGTATCAACAACTAATATATGGCAACAATTATGCATTTTAACACTAATTTATGTATAATGCATATATGTTCATGTACTAATTGGCAAGCGTAAGCAGTAATTGCATTAAGACAAGGCTGACTTTGTATTTTAGAATATTTGATATATACTTATAATACTAAAAGGCTGGAGGTAGCATAATGCTTGAAGTCAGGCCTGCAAGGTTACAAGACAGGGGCGAGTTTTACGACCTGTGGAAGATATGTTTTGGGGATTCCAAAGCATTTATGGATTGGTTCTTTTCAGAACGCTTTTTCCCTGAACTCTCAACCTGTATAAGCAAGGATGGGCGTATTATTGCCTCAATGCAGAGCTATCCGCTACATATACGTGTTCGCGAAAATATTCTGCCTGTTTTAATGGTTGCAGGCGTATGCACTCACCCGGAATACCGGGGGTTGGGATATATGCGCAAGATGTTTACGAGCTACATGCAGCAGGCGCGCGAATTAGGCATTAGCGTTATTGTGCATACTCCTGCCCATACTCCGACTTTTTATTCCATAGGGCAATACCCTGTTACAGATACGCTCTATCTTTCGCTAAACTGTGCAAATGGTAAAGCTGCTAAAGATATTGTAGCGCACCCTATGGGGAGCGGCTTAGCGCCGCTTCATGCCTGCTACCAGCTCGAATGCGCAAAGTATTCGGGTTCAGTTTCGCGCACATTAGCGGATTTTGCTTACAAGCTTCGTGATTATGCCTCAGATGGGGCAAGCTGCCTTGCGCGTATTCATGATGGCGCTGCGCTTGGCTATAGCATTTATTACGAAATGGATGAAGAACTTCATGTTGAAGAATGCTTCGCTCTTGATGATGAAACCCTATCTCAGCTGCTTTTGGCAGTTGCACATAGGGCTAACGGACGTTCGCTTTCTGTAAAGCTGCCTCCTGACTATAACCCAGTGCTTGAGGGCGCAGTTCTCAACATTAAGCCTCAAGGTGCAATGGGAATTGCAGATGCATCTACAGCGCTTTACAAATTGCTTGGGGATGAAGCGTTTATCTTTGAACTTATTGATGGGGCAGTTGTACAAAATACAGGCATATTCAACGGCTTGGGCAAAGCTTCAGCCAAAACTCCCCAGTTTCGGCTTGAAGCAGGGAGGCTTGCGCAGTTTTTATGCGGATACCGCTCAATTAAAGAACTTGAAGAGCAAGGGCAAGCTGAAGTATTCGACAATGAAGCAGCAAAAGCGCTTGACGCTTTATTTCCTAAACGAACATGCTTTATAACGGACGAGTATTAGGCATAAGCGCATGCGCAAATAATCAGGTGCAGCGCGCTTAAAAACTTGCTTTTTCAAAATGCGAATAGGCCATACTTAGAATTAAACAATAATTTTGTTAAGTATTAAAGAGAAGGAGCTGTTTAAATGTTGGATTTTACTTACTATACGCCTACAAAGGTTGTATTTGGCAAAGGTGCGGAAGCTAAGACAGGTATGCTTGTAAAAGAGCAAAAAGCAAAAAAGGTGCTTATACATTATGGCGGGGGCAGCGCAAAAGCCTCAGGTCTCCTTGGTAGAATACAGGGTTCGCTTGAGGATGCTGGAGTTGAGTATATTCTGCTTGGCGGTGTAGTGCCAAACCCGCGCCTTTCTAAGGTGTATGAGGGTATTGAGCTAAGCAAAAAAGCAGGTGTTGATTTTATACTTGCAGTTGGCGGCGGAAGCGTTATTGACTCAGCTAAAGCAATAAGCTACGGAATAGCAAATGAGTTTGACGTGTGGGAGCTTTTTGAAGGCAGGGCAAAACCCACTGGTTTTGTGCCTGTTGGCTCAGTGCTTACAATTGCAGCAGCAGGGAGCGAGACAAGCTATTCCACGGTTATTACAAAAGAAGACGGCTGGCTAAAGCGCTCCTATAACGATGATATTGCACGCCCTGTTTTTGCAGTGCTTAACCCGGAGCTTACATACACCCTGCCCGAATATCAGACTATGAGCGGCATTGTAGATATTATGATGCATACTATGGAGCGCTACTTTACGCGCGAAGAACCAATGGCGCTTACTGATGGCATAGCTGAAGCGCTCCTTAAAACTGTAATGGAAAACGCGCGTGTGCTAGAGAGGGAACCGCTTAACTATAAAGCGCGTGCTGAAATAATGTGGGCAGGCAGCCTCTCCCATAACGGCCTTACAGGCTGCGGTTCTTCGGGTGACTGGGTAAGCCACAGGCTTGAGCACGAGCTTGGCGGCATGTTCGATGTAGCTCACGGTGCAGGCCTTTCAGCAGTATGGGGAAGCTGGGCGCGCTATGTCTATAAAGCGTACCCGGAGCGTTTCGCACAGTTTGCTTTGCGGGTTATGGGCGTTTCCCAAAAGCAGACTGCAGAAGAAACAGCGCTTTTGGGCATTCAGGCAGCTGAAACCTTCTTTAGCTCCATAAATATGCCAATAAATATAAGGGAGCTTGGGTATACGCTTACTGACGAGCAAATTCGAGAGCTCGCAAAAAAATGCTATGAAGCCAATGGTAAAATCAGCGGTTTTGAAAGCATTGCAGAAGAAGATATGCTTAAGATCTTTACAATGGCGCGTTAGCAGCTATATACATATAGTAACGCCCCGGCTAGCCGGGGCGTTTTGTTTCAACAAGCTTCAATTACAGCTTGCATTATCTTGGGAATACGTTTGCGCTGTAAAGTGCAGCTGCGCCAAGCTCTTCTTCAATGCGAAGCAGCTGGTTATATTTTGCAACACGGTCTGTACGGGAAGGTGCGCCTGTTTTGATTTGCCCTGCATTAAGAGCAACAGCAATATCTGCGATTGTTACATCTTCTGTTTCCCCTGAGCGGTGGCTTATTACTGCAGTATAGCCAGCCCTGTTCGCCATGCTGATTGCATCAAGAGTTTCGCTAAGAGTTCCAATTTGGTTGACTTTTATAAGGATGCTATTGCCAACGCCAAGTTCAATGCCTCTTTTAAGCCTAGCTGTATTTGTTACAAAAAGATCATCGCCTACAAGCTGAATCTTCTTGCCGAGCCTCTTGGTTAAAAGCTCCCACCCGTCCCAATCCTCTTCTGAGAGCGCATCTTCTAAAGAAACAATAGGATATTTCTCACATAGCATAGCCCAAAAGTCAACCATTTCATGCTTTGACTTGCGCTCGCCCGTCTTCCAGAAGAAATAGCTGCCGTCTTCTTGGTACATTTCAGTTGCAGCTGCATCAATTGCAAGCTTGAAGTCTTCACCCGGCAAATAGCCTGCCTTTTCAACAGCCTCAAGAATTAATTGTATTGCTTCCTCGTCTGTTTTTAAGTTAGGGGCAAAGCCGCCCTCATCTCCTACTGAAGTTGTGTAGCCAAAGCCGCTTAGGACTTTTTTAAGAGTGTGGAATACTTCGGTGCACATTTGAAGGCATTCTTTGAAGCTGTGCGCACCAACAGGCATAACCATAAATTCTTGAATATTTACACTGTTATCTGCGTGTTTGCCGCCATTAAGAATGTTCATCATTGGCACCGGAAGCTGCCGCGCGTTGCAGCCGCCTATGTATTTATATAGAGGAATTCCTGCTTGAAGCGCTGCTGCTTTTGCTGCTGCAAGCGAAACGCCAAGCGTTGCATTTGCTCCAAGTTTGCCCTTGTTTGGTGTCCCGTCAAGTTCGCACATAAGTATATCAAGTGCAGTTTGTTCGCGGCAATCCATCCCTACAAGTTCGCGTGCTATTGCTTTGTTGATGTTTGCAGCAGCCTTTGTAACGCCTTTTCCCAAGTAACGCTTTTTGTCTCCATCGCGCAGCTCCACAGCTTCAAATGAGCCTGTGGAAGCGCCTGAGGGTACGGCTGCACGGCCGATTACTCCGCTTGAAAGTTTAACTTGAGCCTCGATTGTGGGGTTTCCCCTTGAGTCAAGTATTTCTCTCCCTTTTACTTCTACAATTTTGAACATCGAAAAACTCCTTTCAATATGCGTGCGGTATTTAAAATGCAAACTAAATTTCGCATTAACGCAAACAGAACTATGGCATTACTATACACTAAACGGGGTTTCTTTAACAGCAATTCTTTACCAAGTCGGAAGGCCTGCAAGCTTAGGTATTCAAGAACCTTAAAAAAATACAAAGTGTCTCCTTAGCACAGGTATAATTAAATACTATAACTTGTTTTTATGAATTCACTTCTTATACATTGACTGTAAATGCTAAGGAATATATAATAATGCATAAAAATTGCGAATTTGGCGGATAGCATTACTGGGCTGCTGCTCTGCAAAAAAAGCTGCATTTGGAGGAAACGCCATGAACAGCGAAACACTTATTTCAAAAATAGTGCGGGATATTCCCCCCTCAGGCATTAGAAAGTATTTCGATTTATTAGATGATAGCTACATAAGCCTAGGAGTAGGTGAGCCCGACTTTCCAACGCCCGAAGGAATACGTAAAGAAGCGCTTAGAAGGCTTTCTACAGGCAGAATAGCCTATACTTCAAATGCAGGCATGATAGAACTTCGCACACTTATTCTAAAGTATTTAGATATGCGCTTTGGCTTAAGCGGGTATTCGATGAACGAAGTTTTAGTTACAGTAGGTAGCAGCCAGGCAATTGACCTTGCTTTTAGGGCTACCATTAACCCTGGTGACGAAGTAATTGTTCCTGCGCCAACCTATGTAGCATATACGCCAAGTATAGAGCTTGCAGGTGGAAAACCTGTATTTATTAAAACAACCCATGCAGAGCGCTTCAAGATTTCACCAGAGGCGCTCCTTAAAAGCATTACACCTAAGACAAAGGCTTTGCTAATGCCATATCCAAACAACCCTACAGGCGGCATAATGGAGCGCAGCGACCTTGAGGCTGTTGCGCAAGTGCTTATGGGGACTGATATTCTCGTAATTACAGATGAAGTATATGCAGAGCTTACATATAACGGCAAGCAGCATGTGTCGTTTGGCGCACTTGAAGGAATGCGGGAGCGGACAATTATACTAAACGGGTTTTCTAAGGCCTTTTCTATGACTGGTTGGCGGCTTGGCTATGCCGCAGGCCCTGCTCCATTAATTGCAGCAATGACTAAGGTCCATCAGCTTACAATGCTCAGCGCACCTACTACTGCTCAGGTTGCGGGGATTGTCGCCTTAGAGCGTGGGTTTGAAAATAACTGGTCTGATGTTACCTCAATGAAACAGGAGTACGAACGCAGAAGACGCTATTTAGTAGATTCGTTTAATACGCTTGGGCTTTTATGCAATGAACCTGAAGGCGCGTTTTATGTCTTCCCCTCAATAGCTAAAACAGGGCTAAGCTCAGAGCAGTTCTGTGATAAGCTTATGGAGGCGAAGAAGGTTGTAACAATTCCGGGCACTGCCTTCGGGCCTGCAGGTGAAGGCTATATCCGCTGCTGTTATGCAACGGATTTAGAAAAGCTTAAGCTTGCAATTGAGAGGATTGGCGAGTTTTTGCAAATGCTTTAAAACCTGTGGTAGAATACAATCGGAGCGGGTCAAGCTTAAGGCTTCGACCCGCTGTTTAGTTATGGCTTCAGCCAGTTGAGGCCGCGAAGCGGACGAAACAATAAACCA
>CAYWTY010000028.1:0-20127 GCA_964461335.1 uncultured Oscillospiraceae bacterium | reverse complement strand
GGTTTATTGTTTCGTCCGCTTCGCGGCCTCAACTGGCTGAAGCCATAAATAAAAAAAGCGGCTTGCGCCACTTTATTCTTTGTCATTTTGGCTTTTACTTAATATAGAAACCGACTATCCATAAGTCTGCATCAAAAGCAATCGTATAAATTAATGCTTTGTTCTCATATATTGCTTGGAGAACAACTACTGCATACTCTTCGTCGCTTTGCTTATCTTTTTCTCCAGCAGTTGCGCTTTGGCCGAATTCTAGGAAGTCCCCTGCTTCTCTAAGAAGGGTTTCGGCTCCAAGCTCAAGCGCCTCAGGCGAAAGCACATCCCGCAGTTCTTCACGCACCACAGTGTTGCTAAGTTTTTCGTATTCACCTGCGTTCATTAGCAGCACAGCGCTTTTTGCACCTGAGATAATATCCTTTTCGCTGAAGGCTTCGCTGACCTTATTTATGCAGCCATTAGCTGAAAAAGCAAGCATGATGCAAACTGCTATGCAAATTATACGTTTTGCCATGTTCCATCCTCCTCAGGACTGAGTTTTGTCGATTTGGTTAGGTAAACTGGTTAATACTGTGGGAGTTAAACTAATTTTTATCGCACTAAGCCCTTCTTATCAAAATACTCAAGAATGCCATAGTATATGCCGGTTGCCATTTTCTTGTGGAAAGAGGTATCAGAGAGCTTTTTATCTTCTTCTTCGTTAGTCATATGCCCCATTTCGATATTTATTATTGGTCTTTCACACCAATTAAAGCCGGTCTGGTCACTTCGAGATACTACGCCTCGTTCAATTCCAATTCCTGTATGCTTTCCGTACGATGAAAGAATAAGTTTTGCACAAAGTAAACAATCTTCTTTGTACGGGTTCGTTTTTGGTATCAGCACGAAAGCTCCTTTTATTTGCTTATCATCCGAACCATTGCAATGCAGGCGAACTGCAATGTCGACATTATTCTTATTAAAAAACTTTGCACGTTCTGCGTTTGAAATATTAACATCGGCTGTTTCGCGTGTCATAACAACTGATGCTCCTGCCTCTTTCAGGAGACCTTTTAAAAGAAGGCCTACGCTTAGGTTGACTTCATGTTCGCGTGTCCCTGTGAACCTTCCGTATGTACCTGCAGACACTTTCTTTTTAAGCTTCGATGAGCCGGGTGCAACAGGTTCAAGCTCATCATTATCATGTGCTTGATGCCCTGGGTCTATGCCGATTGTTATCCCTTTTAGCGGCTTTTCCTGCTTCGAATCATTTGGTTCTGGTGTTTGTGTTTGCAGAGGTGTAGCTTTTGGCGTTGCAGAAGATTCCTCTTGTTTAATTGTGTTTGCAGTCAGTTCGGGTGTGGGTGTGGTTTTATTTATACTTTTTGGTGAAGGGCTGATTTCCGCAGTAATTTCAGGGGTTTTGTTTATAGGTGTAAGGAGGACTTCCTCAGGCAATAGGATATCCAAATGCGGCTCTGGCTCATGTGTTTTGGGTGCAGGCTTGAAAATTAGAACAGCAACAATTGCTAAGATAACACCCAAAGAAACAATGAGTCCTTTTAAAAACTGTTTTTGCCGCATTTATGCGCCTATGATGTGTGTAAGCGGCATAAGACAAATACCTCCGAAAGTAGCAGCTAATGCAAGTCGAGTAAACCCGTATTGGCGAGATGAAGGAATAAGCTCTTCAATCGATATATAGAGCATTATCCCCGCAACAATGGAAAACAAAACACCAAGTAGCGCATCGTTAATGAATGGCTGTAAAACGAAATAAGCTAATAGTGCGCCAATAGGTTCAGAAATACCGGATAGAAATGTAAATAAGAATGCGCGCTTTTTATTGCCTGTAGCAAAATAAATTGGCATTGCAACTGAAATACCTTCCGGTATATTATGCAGTGCAATTGCAACTGCAATTGAAAGCCCAACCGAAGAATCGCTTATGCCTGCCATAAAGGTTGCAATACCTTCAGGGAAATTATGAATAGATATAGCTAGCATGGACATCATGCCAAGCCTATACATATTCCCATGCGATGCTTCACCTTCGCCCTTTTGCCCATGCTCATGAGGCACTAGCTTATCAAGCCCTGATGCAAGCCCGACACCAAGAAGCAGAGAAGCAACGCTTATTACAATACCTATAGTTGCGTTGAACTCTTTTGTAAGCAGGTCAGTTGCAAGGGGCAGCATGTCAAGAAATGAAACGCTAACCATCACCCCTGCGGCAAAACCTAAGGAGGCTGTAACTAATTTTTCACTCTTGCCTTTTACAAATACTACGATGAGTGCGCCAAGCAATGTTGATAAGCCTGCGCCTAAAGAGAGCAACAAAGCGCGCACAGTTTCCGTATTGAACATTACCTACCCCCGAGTAGCGGTGTTGATTAATGCAAGCAACAACTCTGTTAAAAGCATTAGCAATCGGCTTTTATTTTCACAATAAGCTCTTGAACTGCCTGTATAAGGACCATTACATCCATTCCGCATGCAACTGCATCAAAACCTTCTTTAAGGCGTTGCCTGGCTGTGGGAATATCGCCTGCAAAAATAAACGATAGTTTGCCAGAAGACTTGCATGCGTCGAGAATTCTTATTATGGCAGACTGGAGAACAGGTGAGGCCATCGCTCCGGGCACACCAAGCGCAATTGAAAGGTCATAAGGCCCAATAAATATTCCGTCCACACCTTTAAGGTCTGCAATCTTTTCTATTTCAGCAAGGCAGCCAGCAGTTTCACATTGCGGTATAAGCAATGTCTGAGTATTGCATATGCTAAAATGCTCTTCAAGTTTATGTGAAGCTGCATCTTTTCCGAACCCTGCTGAGCGCGTCCAGGCAAAGCCTCTGCTGCCTACAGGAGCATACTTTGCGAATTCAACAAGGCGCTTAACTTCGTCTATATTCTGAATGTAGGGCACTATAAGGCCTGCTGCTCCTATGTCAAGCATTTTTAATACAGATGGGCGAGTGGCATCTTGAGTGCGTACTAAGGGCTCAATTCCTCTTAATCTACCTGCAGTTATTGCAGCTGCTGCGCTTTTGGCATCGAATGTGCCATGTTCTGCATCAGCTATAAAAAAATCCAAACCTGATAAACCGAGGCATTCTGCCGCTATATTGTGTTCAAGCTCCAAAAACATCCCAAGCGCCTGTTTGCCTGAGGCGAAACCTTCTATAAGATTATTGTGCATTTTTTACCTCCAAATAATATGGCGTGCTAATGTCTATAAGCTTAAAAGTTTAAATTTGTCAAGCTATTTTGCAATAGCCTTAACATTCTGCAAAAAGAACAACTATACTATTGCCCATTTTTGCTGCGAGAAAAGCGCATGAGCAGTTTAATGAACAAATAAAACACAATTAAGGAAAGAAATACTCCAAATAAGCCTAGCGCCATTAGGTAATAACCTGCTTGCATTACACTCATATTTAACCTCCCAACAAAGTTACAAGCCAAGGTGTGATGCTAAGTATAATGCTACCTGCAATAACAGAGCCTAGCTGACCTGCTACATTTGCACCTGCTGCCTGCATTAGGATAAAGTTCTGCGGGTCTTCAGCTTTAGCCATGCGCTGAACAATACGTGAAGCCATTGGGAAGGCAGAAATGCCTGCTGCACCAACCATTGGGTTCACTTTGTTTTTTGAAAAAAGGTTAATCAATTTGGCAAACAAAACTCCGCCAACTGTATCAAATATAAAGGCAACAAGGCCTAGCGCGAGTATTGAAAGCGTTCTCCATGTTAGAAACTCATCGTAGCGCATTGTGGCACCTATAGTTATTCCTAAAAGAAGAGTAACTATATTGGCAAGTTCGTTTTGGGCTGCGTTAAAAAGCCTATTCACTACACCTGCTTCTCTAAGAAGGTTCCCAAACATTAAAAGGCCAATGAGCAGTACGCTCATTGGAGCAAGTATACCTGCGAGTATTGTTATACCTATAGGGAAAAGGACCATAACCCATTTTTTTATATTTGCATCTCCGTAGTGCATACGTATTCTGCGTTCTTGCTTTGTGGTTAAAAGCCGAATTACTGGAGGTTGAATTATTGGCACAAGCGACATGTAGGAATAGGCTACTACTGTTATTGGCCCAACAAGCCGTGGTGCAAATTGAGAAGCTACAACAATTGAGGTTGGCCCATCTGCAGCCCCAATAATTCCTATTGCCGCTGCTTCTTTTAGTGTGTAGCCAAGCTCTGGGAAAAGATTGTTAAGGCCAAGCACTGCAAGAATGGTGAAAAAGATTCCAAATTGAGCAGCAGCACCGAAAAACATCATTTTCGGGGTTGCTAACAACGGCCTGAAATCTGTCATTGCGCCAATGCCAATAAAAATGAACGCAGGGAACATTTCTGTTAGAATACCTGAGTTGTAAAGAAGCTGCAGCAACCCGATATCCCCTGCGGGCGTGCCCCAAATAAATGCAAATGGCAGGTTTACAATAATTGCGCCAAACCCTATGGGCAAAAGCAGCATGGGTTCATAATCTTTTGCAATTGCAAAATAAATAAGCAACCCGCCTATAGCGTACATTACTGCGTACTCTAGCCTGAAGGCTATGACACCTTCGAATAGCTTTTCGATCCATCCCATAAACGCTGCAAACCTCATTTCGTTTTGGTTAATGCATGGAAGTTAATCCAAAGTATAGACCCTTTGATGTATTTATTAAACTTGATTATATCATACTCACCTCAAGTTTCCACAACATTGCATTTAGGATAAGTTAAGTTTTGAATAAGCTTTGTTTTAACCATAGATTATTACAAAATCTATCCATATCCTTGCATTGGGCATTAGCTGGCATTATACTTATTATATTATTGGTTTAGTGGGGGTTGGCTATGCAGAAGACACGCATCACCGTCAATGTAGCTGGGCAGACACTCCATTTATGCGGAACTGAAGACGAAACGTATATAAAAAGTGTAGCAGCCTATGTTGATGAGAAGGTTGAAAAGGTACAACAAACCCATCCTTCATTGGGAACTAGTACATGCGTTTTGCTTGGGGCGCTGAATATGGCTGATGAACTCTTCAAGCTTAGGCAGCAGTATACTGAGCTGGATTATCGAATAGAAGAGCTTAGGAACCTTAGTATGCCTGCACCTATGCTAAAGCGCGAAGCTGTTCCTGTTAAGCATCCGTTTGAGAGTAAGCAGCATGCAACAAAACCTTAGCAATGAACCGTAAATCCCATTTTTACTTAACCTATATCCTTCATGTTGATGTGCAGTATAAAATATGCAGCAGCGCCCGGGGGGAACCGGACGCTGCCTCACTAAGGATGGTTGGGGGTATGTCATTGCCCTTTGGGCAATATGACCTTAATTAGGGATAAGTTCCCCGAATTTAACGGTGACTTGAAGCTCCTTGTTGTCCCGTTGTAGCTTTATGATTGCCATATCGCCTGCATTATATTCAGCTATCGCACGTGCAAGCTCATTTCCTGTGGTAATAATAGTTTCATCAAGTTGTAAAATAAGGTCTCCAGCTAGTATGCCTGCTGATTGTGCAGCGCTGTTTTGGGCAACCTCAGCTACCTGTACTCGTGTTTCAATATTTTCAGGTTCACCGTAGAAGTCAAAGAACCCGCTCCTGCCGCCATCTTGAGAAAGAGCAACGTTTCTTGTATAAACTCCAAGGTATGCCCTTCCGCTAACATATCCCAAATCGATTAAATCTTCAATTGTCCGCCTTGCACTGTTTACGGGAATTGCAAACCCCAAGCCTTCAGTAGCTACTGAGGCAATTTTCGCATTTATTATGCCAATCAACTCTGCTTTTGCATTAAAGAGCCCACCACCGGAGTTGCCAGGGTTTATCGCAGCATCAGTTTGGAGAAGCGTCATTTCCCTGTTCCCGATTGTAATAGTGCGAGAGAGCGCGCTTACCATACCGCTTGTTGCGGTACCTCTGAGCTCACCTAGAGGGTTGCCAATCGCAATCACATCTTCTCCGACCATCAGCGCATCCGAGTTACCCATTACAACAGGCGTAAGACCTGTTGCTTCGATTTTTATTACTGCAAGGTCAGTTTTTGAGTCAGTCCCCACAAGCTCTGCATCGTATTCGGTATTATTATCGAGGTAGACTTTTATTAATTCAGCACCATCCACAACATGGTCATTTGTAATAATATAGCCATCGCTTGAAACAATTACTCCGCTGCCGCTGCCGGATGTTATTCTGTTGCGGCCGTACCAATCAACAGCAGTACCTTCAACACCTATACCAACTATTGAAGGCGCAGCAATTTGCACAACTTCAGTTTTTGTATAGGCGCCAATGTCTTCCTTGCCGAATTTACCTCCAACAGCTGGGTGAGTATCGGGTATTGCTGCTGCAGGTGCAGAGTTTGGCTGAATTGCCTGAGGTGTTGGCTCTGGCTGGATTTGGGCGTTCAAAGCTCGCATATAGTATCCGCCTGCAAGTCCGCCTAGGAACGCAGTGATTAGCATGCTGATAATTAAAGCTGCAAAGCTAACCTTTCTTCCTGCAGCTCTGCCCCCTGACCCACCTAAATGCTGCTGCTTTTGGTCCTCATACCAATAATCCTGCTCCATTATTTGACCCTCCTGTATCTTATCCGGTAGTACTATACATAATTTATACACTACAATTTTGAACAAACCATAATAATCTTGCGTAGCTCGTATGGATAATATTGTACCAAATATGTCATAATGATGTGCGTGCAGCATATCTTGTGGCTGCATTGACACTTATTCAGCCTCAGGATACAATATTTATAAGCCGCTGATTTTATGGTTTTAGTGCAAGTATGCTCTAAGAGTAAGACTATATACAGCACTGTATCTAATGGGAGCAAAGCTGATGCGATTTCTCGTTAAGCTTCTTAAAGGTGCGCTAATAGGCATTTCTGTTGTGATACCCGGTGTTAGCGGGGGGTCAATGGCAATGTCAATGGGCGTTTATGACAGATTGTTGGATTTTCTAACCCAACGCAAGAATGTATTGGTGCAAGGGCGCATGCTTGCGCCTTATATACTTGGAATGGCGCTCGGTGTTGCCATATTTTCGTATTTTACTGAACTGCTATTTGCAACTTTCCCTTTGGTGACAGCATGCGCTTTTGCCGGAATGATTCTTGGTGCGCTTCCCATGTTGGTGCAGCGTGTACGTGGGAAACGACTTCGTTTTGCAGATGCAGCGCTGTTTTTTGGGATGGCTGCAGGGATGGTAATAATTACAGTTACAGTCCGTAGTAGTGGACAAGCATTTGATCTATTCCCTACTTGCACACATGCCTTGCTTGCATTTGGGCTTGGGTTTTCAGCAGCTGCTGCTATGGCAGTGCCTGGCTTGAGCGGCTCTATGCTTCTCATTTTGCTTGGATACTTTGAGGCTATGCTGCAAACAATTAATGGCTTTACAGCAGCATTATTTGCTTTAAGTTTTGCTGCTATATTAGAAACTTCTGCAATTTTGCTGCCATTTACTGTTGGTGTAGCAGCTGGGTTCGTTTTTATGGCGCACATAATCCGCGCTTTGATTAGACGCTTTCCGTATTCGGCATATTATGCAATACTCGGGCTTGTAGTGGCCTCGCCTTTTGCTGTAATCTATCCGCAGAACTTATCAACTGTGATGCTTTTAGATTGGGTACTTGGTCTAATTGCTGCAACAGGCGGGTTCTTCTTAGCGAAGCAGTTAGGGGAGGATGGCGCGTGAACAATACCTTAATTCACAAGCATAAAGTATCAGTTCATGAAATTGATGCATTCGGGTTATGGCGGCCTGATGCAGTCTTTAGGCTTATGCAAGTTGTTGCAGGCATGCATTCGCAAGAGCTTGGCTTTTCGCGTGATGTGCTTTTCAAGGAGCATAATATCGTATGGATGCTTTCAAGCATTGCTCTTAGATTTGTCAGGTATCCAAGCTTTGGAGATAGCTTAGAAATTGCAACTTGGTATGGACAGCCTGAGCGGGTCTTATTGCCGAGATATGCTGAAATAACCGATAATGCGGGTCTTATAGCTGCACTTGAAACTTCGTGGGTCATTGTTGATATTCTTTCAAGGCGAATACTGCCAATAGAAAAAACAAACCTTATGTTTCCACCTGCATCTGAGCGTATACCTGCGCTTAAAATTGGCGGCCGTCTCCGCTTGAAGAAAACAGGCGCTTTAGATGTTGTGGCTAGGACACCGCATTATTGTGATATCGACATTAACGGCCACATGAATAATGCTAGCTATGCAGCTTGGGTATTAGACTTGTTTCCGCTAACCCAGTATAAAGAAGCGCGGCTATGCTTTTTGCATATCGACTTTTGCTCTGAGGCAAAGCCGGATATAGAAATAAAACTAAACAAATATGTAAGCAAAAACTCTTTTGAAGTTCAGGGCATTGATTGTTTAAACGGGCATACTGTATTCAACGCTAAAGGCGAATGGGAGTTTAATTTAGAAATCTAATTCATTTGGAGGATAGAATGGTAGTAATAGAAATGGAGAACGGCGGCTCTATTAAGATAGAGCTTGATAAAACAGCAGCCCCTAAAACTGTTGAAAACTTCTTGAGTCTCATTCAAAAAAACTTCTATGATGGGCTGATCTTCCACCGTGTAATCCCGGGTTTTATGGTACAAGGTGGATGTCCGGAAGCAACCGGTATGGGTGGCCCGGGTTATAGCATAGAGGGGGAGTTTAGGGCAAACGGGTGGAACAACCCAATAAAGCATAGACGTGGCGTTATTTCTATGGCGCGCTCATCTAACCCAAACTCTGCTGGTTCACAGTTTTTCATCATGCATAAAGACTCTGAGCATCTTGACGGCCAGTACGCTGCTTTTGGTAATGTTGTATCTGGGATGGAAGTAGTAGATGCTATTGCCGCAACTGCTGTCGATAGGCGCGATTGCCCAATAGATCCTCAAAGGATAAGGCATATTAGACTTTTAGATGAGGGCAGCTCCAAGTTAGAAACAGAATAGAACCCCATTTTTTCAAAATGAAATTTTAGAACTAAGCCGCTGATTTTGGCGGCTTTTTACGCCTCACTTTTTAACAGCAAGAATTCCCAAGCAAGAACTCTCCTTTGCCGGTCATACTAACAGCGTTACGGGAATCCTTTTCCCGGGTTTCGCATAGTATAGGGTATGCTGACAATTGCAGCAAGCGCCGCAGTAAGGGAGTAAATATGTGCTTAAGCGCAGAATAGACATAGAAGAGTGCGAAGGGAATGTTTATAAACTTCTCGAGAGAAGGCTTATGCAAACAGCGCAAGCCTTCACTTTATCGCAATGCACAGCAGGGATAGAGGTCGAGCTTGCCGAGCCCGGCGGTTTAGACGCGCTTTGTATGGCGTTAGCATTGTTAATGTGCCGGGATTTATGTCAATTTGAACTAGCTAAGCTTGCTGATCACCTGCCTTTTTCACTTGTTGAAAAGCAAGCGATTCTTGCTGAATCAATTCGCTGTGCGAGGAAAGTGGAACGGCCGGGCGCTGTACGCCGAGCCTTAAAAGCATACATTGAAGAAGAAGAGGTCTTGCACCTTTTGGGATACATGCGTTTTCGCATGCCGGAAACCGTTGGTACATGGAGGCTATGTATTCAAAGTGCTGCTGAAGAACTAATGCTCGAAAAAGAATATTTAGAGCTAATGGGTGTATTGAAGGCCTTTGTCCAGGTTAAGCCATCCCGTATTCGAGAAGTTTCTTTATTGCTGCACCCTGATGGCTCCTGTACGCTCACAGATGAAAGCGATGCACGCATAGACTATGATAGTTGCGACCCTGACCGACTTGTGGGTGTGCTGGTGGAGTTGGCGCCTGAGCGGCTTACTGTATATGATCTTTCAGGCCAGGGGAACTCCCCGTTAGCGGAAATGTTGGCAAGAGTATTTGCCGGACGTGTGCGGTTTGTCCGCTAATACCAGAGTTTAGGCGTAATTGCATTTCTTTTGCTAAAAGGTTGCTTTGGCTTGGCAAAAACACTTGACTTGAATACCATACGGGCATATAATTACCGTACATAAAATGACTTTGGACAAGTACCTAACAAGCAGGTTATGCAGAGATAAGGCTCAGTAGCTGAAAGCGCCTTTTGCCTCAATTGGGGAAAACCAGCCAAATGATTATGTCGGCAGGCACCGATATTTGCCATTCGAGTGGTTTTATACAACTAGGGTGGAACCGCGGGAGTCTCCCGTCCCTAAGCCAGTTTGGCTGGGGACTTTTTTTATTGTTGATATTGGAGATCGAATTTCAAATAACAAACTACGACCAGGAGGCAAATATGGAGCTTACATTTCCAGATGGCAGCACGCGAGAGTTCGCAGATGGGATGAGTGCGCTTGAAATCGCAGCATCAATAAGTCAAAGGCTA
Organism: uncultured Oscillospiraceae bacterium; assembly: GCA_964461335.1. Taxonomy (GTDB): domain Bacteria; phylum Bacillota; class Clostridia; order Christensenellales; family CAG-138; genus JAKJBL01. The sequence goes on along the minus strand of CAYWTY010000028.1, from coordinate 9,788 downwards.
GCCAAAAGCACATTAGTATGCGAATTGGATGGTAAACCGTTCGATGCTTTTCTGCCAATAGACGGAGACCACAAAATAAGGTTTCTAAGTTGGCAGGATGATGGGGGACGGTTGGGATACCGTCATACTGCGTCGCATGTGCTCGCTCAAGCAGTAAAAAGGCTTTTTCCCGAAGCTGTCCTTGCAATTGGCCCTCCTATTGAAACAGGCTATTATTACGACTTTGATAAACCTGAGCCTTTTTCTGCAGATGATTTGAAGCAGATTGAAGATGAAATGGAGCGTATAATTAAAGAAGACTACCCTATTGAGCGATTTGAACTTCCCCGAGAGGAAGCAATCGCCTTTATGAAAGATAAAAATGAGCCTTATAAGGTAGAGCTTATTCGAGATCTCCCTGAAGATAGCATTATAAGCTTCTATAAACAGGGCGAGTTCATAGACCTTTGCGCAGGGCCGCATTTACCTAGCACAGGCAAGGTAAGGAATACTAAGCTCATGAGTCTTGCAGGGGCGTATTGGCGCGGCAATGAAAAGAATAAAATGCTGCAGCGCATTTATGGAACTGCATTTGAGAAAAAATCAGACCTTGAGGAATATCTGTTCAGGCTTGAAGAGGCGAAAAAGCGTGACCATCGTAAACTAGGTCGCGAACTTGATTTATTTGATATACTTGATGAAGGCCCTGGGTTCCCCTTCTTTTACCCCAACGGCATGGTGTTGCGCAACCAATTGGAGAACTTCTGGAGAGTTCAGCATTATTCCCGCGGTTACAAAGAGCTTCGAACGCCTATTATACTTAACCGCGACCTTTGGATTCGCTCCGGCCATTGGGACCATTACAAAGATAATATGTACTTTACAAAAATTGATGATGAAGACTATGCAGTTAAACCAATGAACTGCCCAGGCGCAATACTTGCATATAAGCGCAAAATCTATTCTTACCGCGACCTACCAGAAAGGCTTGCTGAACTCGGGTTAGTCCATAGGCATGAAATCTCAGGCGCACTTCATGGCCTTATGCGTGTGCGTTGCTTTACCCAAGACGATGCGCATATATTTATGACAACCGAACAGATAAAGACTGAGCTTCTAGGGGTTATTGATAAGTTCAAGTACTTCTATGATACTTTTGGTTTTAAATACAGAGTGGAGCTTTCAACTCGTCCCTCAAACAGCATGGGAAGCGACGAACAATGGAACATTGCAATTGAAGCACTTAAAGCTGCGCTTGATGAGAGTGGGCAAAACTTTAAAATCAACGAAGGCGATGGTGCATTTTACGGGCCCAAAATCGACTTTCACCTCGAAGACGCAATAGGTCGTACATGGCAGTGCGGAACAATACAGCTTGATTTCCAAATGCCTGAACGCTTTGACCTTACATATGTTGGAGCTGATAATGAAAAACATCGCCCTGTTATGATACATACAGTTGTATTCGGCTCTATTGAGCGCTTTATAGGTATCCTTACTGAACATTGCGCAGGTGCTTTCCCTGCATGGGTAGCGCCTTTGCATGCTAAAGTGCTTACTATAACAGATAGGGCTGACAAGCGTGCAACAGAAGTATGTGAAGCATTAAAAAGCAAAGGCATACGCGCAGAAAAAGATTTGCGTAATGAAAAGATTGGCTATAAAATCCGCGAGGCGCAAGTACAAAAGGTGCCCTATATGCTGATAATCGGGGATAAAGAAATAGAACAAAATGTGGTTGCAGTGCGCTCCAGACGTGAAGGTGATATTGGCAAAATGTCCCTTGAGGAGTTTATATCAAAACTTAACAAAGAAATAGAAGAAAAGCAGAATTAAACTAAATACTGCCCGGCCGTCAAAAGGATTAGGCCGGGCAGTATGATTTATTGAAACAAATATATGACGATAGGTAGTTGTCAGCTTATTTTAATGCCATATATTTTGGCTGCGCGTGAACCGATGACAATTGTGTTTCCATATGCAGCAGGTGAAGCTTCGAAGTTATTATTCTCGAAAAATAAAGTGTCGAGCAGCTCGCCGTTCTTCCCATCAAGCAAGTAGATATGCCCCCTTGTATCCGCTTGGATGATATACGCGTTTCCCTGCGCATCATATATTGCCAATGGCGAACTCCACGCATAAGCTTCAAGCTCAAACGACCATCTTTCAATACCTGTATATTTGTCAATGGCAACCAACATGCCGTTTGAGGTGCTTGGAGTTCGCGCAAATGGAACTATAACAAGGTCATTAATTGCGCCCTGCCCAAGCAGAGCAGTTGCTTGCACCCCGCCAGAAACACCTGAAACTGTGCGCACATTTCGCTCGTGTTCCCAAAGGATTTTCCCTGTTGCTGCATCAATTTTAAATAATGCTACTTTACCCTTGCCTTCACTGTTTGCTTTATAATGAAGTGAAGTGCCTATATAGAGGTAAGCTGTGTGTTCATCTGGAATAACTTCAAGCACTGGAGAACCATTAGTATCGTCCCATGTATCCTGCACCCATACAATATCCATGGTGTTTAGGTCTATGCATTGCATTAAGCCTGCATTATCAGGCAGATAAATGTACGAGCCCCATGCTGCTGCGCTGCCTTCATATCCAAGCCAGTATTTACTCTCGCCTGTGCGGTCTGCAAAATACCTGTACTTTAAAACCTCTGAGGGTTCTACGCTAAGTGTTCCTTCTGCTTCATTATAGTTTGTGTTGAGCTTCATGGTATAAATGATACCGTTTTCGCCTGGGTAAATGAGTAAATCAGCTTCTTTGTTTATTAAAGGTGCGCTGTCATATGCGTGCCAGCTTCTAAGCGCAAAAGGGTCTTTCCTTTTGCCAAATTCAAATAAGCGCGAAAAATCGATAAGCGAGTAAATAAGCGCCCGGGTATCGTGCTTATCATCATTATAGCCATCGCCTGAGCCCAAGTATAAAATTGGGTAACCGCGCGGGTCAAGTGAACCTGCACCTTTAAATGGCATTCCGATGCGTAGTTTATCACGGGTCGGCTCACCCGTTTCAAGGTCAGTAAAGTAAACATTGCCATCCATTGTAGCAAGAATAACCTCAACAAGGTGCTCCTTGCCTTTGGCAGATTCGTACAAATTCATAATTTGTTTTGTGCTGTTTGGCCAGCGCACGATTAGGGGTTGGCCGACCCACCCGCTGCCTGTCCAAGAACCATCACCGCTTATACCCTTAGCCATGCTGCCGGTTTCAACAGTCCACACATGGTTCAATTTTTTAATAGAAACATTTGTGATGCCATAGCTTGCACTATTTCTGTAGTTATTCCCTCTAAAAGTTAACACGCCTTCAAGTGCAGCATATTCCTCTGCATCTTGAAACTGCAAGGGCAGATTACGCGAAAAGCTATCTATGCGGCTGCCATTAAATTCAAGTTCCCTCTTATAACCAAAGTCTTTAGGGTTGGAGGAATCTGAGGCAGCAGGCGTATAAAAGTAAGGTGTAGGCATGGGTGTAGGCGTAGGAACCGGTGTAGGGGTGCTTGCTAGCGGCGTAGGCAAAGTCGAGGTGCTGTTTGGCAGTTGTTCGGGCTTTTGTTTGCTGGGTTCATAAAAAACAAGAAACCCGAGAATAATGACGCCAAATAGTAGTAATGCCAAAATTGTAATGCGAAGCAGCTTGCGAAGGCTATTTGTTTCTTTCATTGTCTGATTCCTTTAATAAAATGAACATAATCATACGCACTGATTTGCTCTAAAGTATATCATTGTTTGGGGTGCAAGACAAAATTCCAAGAACCTTATGTCATCCCAATAAACCCAGTTTGTCTAAGTGCCTCATAAAGTATAATAGAAACCGCATTTGATAGGTTTAGTGAGCGGAACCCATCACACATTGGGATACGCACTGTGTCTTTTGCATACTTCTCTAGCAGCGCTTTAGGAAGACCTGCAGTTTCCTTACCAAAAACAAGGAAATCGCCTGGCTTATATTGTGCATTTTGATATTGCATAAGACCATGAGTTGAGCAAAGTAAAAACCTGCAATCAGTGTATTTATGTTCAAGTTCGAAAAAGCTTTCGTAATAGGTAAGGTCAAGGTATTCCCAGTAGTCAAGTCCAGCACGCTTTAGGTGTTTATCAGTAATGCTAAAGCCAAGCGGGCGCACGAGGTGCAGCGGGCTTCCGGTTACAGCGCAAGTCCTTGAAACATTACCCGTATTTTGTGGTATCTCAGGCTCAACTAAAACAATATTGAACATATGCACTACTTAAAAAATTCATTAGCTTCTTAATAAAGCAGATTTCTAAAAGCTAAGGGCTTCGTTTGAAACAAGCGCTATTTAAAATCATTCCTATTTTAGCATGCGGTTTAGAATTTGCAAACATTTTCAAAACATTGACGTTCAGCTCCAAGTATGCTTGCGGGCAGATTTAGGATTAGTGTATAATGAATAACGCTAGGGATGGTACTGGTAAGCGAAAGTCCCTGAAAAGGAGTTTTAAATGGAACAAAGCAGGCCAAGAGGAAGTCGCGCAAATGCTCCGAAAGATAGGGGGCCGCAGCTGCCAAATTATATGAAAAGGCCTGCCTCAAGCGCTTCAGTCACCCATGCGAAATCAGGCAGCTCTAAGAGCCGAACATCAGGGCAGGAAGCAGCTTCTAATCGTTATGCAAAGACAGGCGCAAGCGCAAACTCACAAAAACGCAGACGCAAACCTGGTGCGCTGCAGCAATTACTTCGAGTTTTAGTAATAGTCTTTGGCAGCTTGCTTCTTGTGGTTGCTGGAATTCTTCTCTTTTCGGGGAAGAGTGACAAGAACCCGGCAATGCTTGAATACCTGCAAAGTATACGAAGATTTAAAAACGGGGTTACAATAGAGGGTATCGATGTTGGCTCTTTAAGTATTGAAGAAGCACGTCCGCTTATAGAACAGGCAGTATCAAAACAGCTTCGAAGCGTTTCTATTACATTGGAACACGAGGGGAACAGTTGGGCTTTTACTGCAGCGGATATGAACCTGAAGTCAAATCTTGACGAGGTTCTTAGTGAAGCAATTTCTTTTGGGCGCATAGGCAGCAAAGATTCAGAAACGGAAGATGATAAATCTTTTTCTGTGGAGTTAAAAGCAGAGCGTACAGCTCTGATTAAACGCCTAAACACGCTTGCCCCTGAAATAAGCAATGCTCCAATTGAGCCGTATGCAATCCCTGAACTCGGGGAGGGTAATAAGCCTGTCTTTACACCTGCAGAAGGGCAAAATGGATACAACTTAAATCTGGAAAGTACAGCAGACAGCTTTGAGGCGGCTTTAAAAGAGAGACATTATCAGCAAATAATAACCCCAACCCTGGAATATATCCCTCCTTCGCTCAAATTGGATTTTATAATGGCCAATACTGAGTATATATCCTCGTTCACCACACGATTTGCGCGCAGCAGTTCGGATCAAGTTGTTAAGAACCGCGTATTCAATATACAAAAGGCTGCAGACCGCATCAATTGTTATACAGTGCAGCAAGGTGAGGAATGGAGCTTTAATGGCTGGGTTGGCCCAAGGACAAAATCGGAAGGCTGGAAAGAGGCAAATGGAATAAGCGGTGGCAAGGAATATACCTTGCAGGCAGGCGGCGGCATATGCCAAGTCAGCACTACGCTTTACAATGCGCTGCTAAGTGGGAGGATTCCCGTTACAGATAGAAAAAAGCATTCCATTCCTTCTGACTATGTGCCAAAAGCGCTTGATGCAACTGTAGACACAAGCGGCATTGATTTAAAGTTTTTGAATGATACTGAAGCTCCGCTTTATATCTTTATATATATTACACCCGACCCTAAAAGCAGCCGCCATCTGAATGTAACTGTTTCACTCTTTGGCAGACCTTTGCCAGAAGGTGTTACCTATAAAACACGCAGTGAAGTGATTGAAGTAATTCCTCGCATCGAACCAAAATATAAGGATGACCCAGCTATTCCCATAGGATATCAGCTTGAATTAGTTAAGGCGCGTGATGGGTTTATTGCTAAAGCATATAGAGATAAATATATAAACGGAAAACTGGATAGTTCCGAGTATTTATACGAAGACAAATATAATGGAAACGAGGCCGAGATTCACATTGGCACGGGCGACCCGATGACGACCCCTGTACCCTTGGGTGCAGTTCCTATTGTAGGGGTGCAGGATCAGGATGACTTAACTGATAATAGTCAGACATTGGATTAACCCAATGCTTAGGTTTTAAGCATATGCTGGCGGAAGAGTTTCGGTAATAATTTTTAAACAGACATATGAAGTGGATTGAATTAACTGTATATACAACTGATGGGGGTTTAGAAATTGTTTGCGGGGCACTAAGTGTTGCAGGCTTAGAACAAGTGGCCTTGGAAGAAAGCAAAGAACGGATTTCTGCATTTCTTGAAACTAAAAAAGCGCAGTGGGACTATGCGGACGCATTCTCCCTTGCACCTGAAAGCGGACCTTGTGTTAAGGCTTACTTAGCTGATATCCCTGAAAACAACGCTAAGCTTTGTGCAGCAAAAAATTCGATCGAACGCCTAAGGAAACTTAACTTAAACTTTGATATGGGTTCGCTCTTAATACGTGAAAGTATTATTGATGAAGAAGATTGGGCAAACACCTGGAAGCAATACTATAAACCTATACCGGTTGGGGAGAAGCTTCTCATCTCTCCAGTATGGGAAAGCGACACACTTACAGCAGAACAAACAGCCGGGCGAAACATTCTCAAGATTGATCCTGGCATGGCTTTTGGAACGGGCAATCATAGCACTACCCAGTTGTGTCTTGAATTTCTTGATAGTAAAGTGCAGCCTGGAGATAGAATACTCGACCTTGGCTGCGGCAGCGGTATCCTTGCAATAGCGGCTTTGCTGCTTGGTGCTCAATATGCACTTTGTGTTGATATTGACCCTCTAGCAATAGAGGTAACAAAAGGTAATCTAGTCTTAAATAGCATTACTTCTAATCAATGCGAAACGAAATCCGGCAACATACTTTCAGATGAAAACCTAAAAAAACAGATTTCAGACAATTATGATATAGTAGTAGCTAATATAGTGGCTGATGTTATAATTTCACTCAAACAGCAGGCGTTTAATTATGTTCGTCAGGGATGTCTGTTCCTATGTTCTGGGATAATATATGAACGCGCTGATGAGGTGAAAGCAGAGCTTGCAAAAGTCGGCTTTCTCCTTGAGGCAGAAAAACATTCGCAACAAGTAAATAAAGATGATACAGTTTGGGTTGCCTTACTTTTTAAACGTATTTAGGAGGAAAGCGTGCACCGCTTTTTTGTTGATAGCACCCCGGTTATAGGTGAAGAAATTTGTATTGCGGGTGCTCAGCTGCACCATATTTCACGAGTGTTGCGTCTTAGGCAAGGTGATATAATTACATTGTGCGACGGGCAGCCGCTTGAATACTCGGCTCGCATAAAAAATTTAGATAAATTGGCTGTCTACTTAGAGATACTTGACTCCAGAACATGTAATACAGAGCCAAAGCATAGGGTTACGCTATTTCAAGCCCTGCCAAAGGCGGGGAAGATGGACAGTATCATTCAAAAATGTGTGGAGCTTGGCATTAGCTCAATTGTACCTATTATAACCGAACGTTGTGTTGCTCGGCCTGCATCAGAATATGAGCAGAAGCATACGCGCTTCCTTCGCATAGCTCATGAGGCAGCCAAACAGTCAAGAAGGTGTATAGTCCCTGATGTATTACCGCTAATACCCCTTAAAGCATGTGTCTTTTCTAAGTACGAGCTTACCTTGTTTGCATATGAGGAAGAGAAGCAAACCACGCTTAAAACCGCGCTTAGCAACAGTTCTGCAATGGAGATTGCGATAATAATAGGCCCTGAAGGCGGGTTCACTGCAGATGAAGCTGAGCACATATGTGCCGATGGGGCAAAATCCGTTACATTAGGGCCGCGAATACTCCGCACAGAAACCGCAGGTGCAGCTATGCTTGCAATGGTGCTGTATGAGCTTGAGGTGTAATTTGCCGCGAATTGCATTTTATACGCTTGGTTGTAAAGTAAACCAGCAGGAAACAGATTCCATTCGTCTATTATTTGAAAATGATGGGTATGAAAGTGTTCCGTTTGCTGCTTTTGCAGATATTTATGTTGTAAATACATGCACAGTAACTCAGATGAGCGATAGCAAATCACGCCAAATAATTGCTCGAGCACACTCAACTAACCCGAACGCCTTAATTATAGTAGTTGGCTGCTATGCCCAACGAGCGCCCGAAGAAATTAAGAATCTGGCCGGAGTACATTTAGTTATAGGTACGCAATATAAAAACCAGCTTCCACAGTTAGTCAAAGGCTTGGAAAAACAAAAGATTATTGTAAACAGCATTCGTGATGCTCGCCTTTTTGAAGAGCTTCCTGTTGTTAAAGGCGAAAGGACACGCGTCCAGTTAAAAATCCAGGATGGCTGCGACCGTTATTGCAGTTATTGCATAATCCCTTTTGTGCGCGGGCCTGTTCACTCTAAGCCATTTTCGCAAGTTAAGGAAGAGTTGAATAACTTGGGCGAAACAGGTGTTCAAGAAGTTGTGCTAACCGGTATTCATCTTATGAGCTATGGGAAAGATTTAATCGATACGCCAAAACTCTCAGATGCAGTTTGCTATGCAGCTTCAGTTCCAGGGATTGGGCGTGTTCGGCTCGGTTCACTTGACCCGTCCCTAATAGATACTGGCTTTGTGAAAATGCTCGAAAGCATAAAGGGCGGGAAAATCTGTGAGCACTTTCATCTTTCGCTGCAAAGCGGATGTGCAGATATTTTAAAGCGCATGAACAGGAAGTATACTCCTGAGGAATACATGACAGCTGCAAAAAGGTTGCGTACTGTTTTCCCTGGCTGTGGACTTACGACTGATATAATAACCGGGTTTCCGGGTGAAACAGAAAACGATTTCCTGCAAACACTAAATTTTGTTGAACAAATGGCGTTTTCCCGCATTCATGTTTTCCCATATTCACAAAGAAGCGGGACAGAAGCAGCGAACATGCCCTCACAAATTGAAAAATCAATAAAAGCGGAACGAACCAAAAGGCTGCTCGAATTGGGAAGAAAGCTCGAAGCAGATTATCTAAACGAGCAGGTCGGGTCAAAACACGTAGTTTTACCAGAGGTTGAACACATGGGTTTTTGTGAGGGGTATGCGGGCAGCTACTTCCGTGTAAAATTCAAAGGGAAGCTGGAAAAAGAGTTGGTGCACATAAAGATAGTTTCAATTGAAGGGCTTTTAGCTTGTGGTGAACGTGTTTAAAAAATAAGGCATGCAAAGGAGAATAGTATGGACGATTGTTTGTTTTGCAAAATTGCAGATGGAACTATTCCAAGCAAAAAGGTTTATGAAGATGAGCAAGTGCTTGCATTTTATGATATCAACAAGCAAGCTCCAGTACACGTGCTTCTAATCCCAAAGAAGCATATTGAGTCTGTTCTAGGGGTTAGCAGGGATGACGATGCGCTCATATGTCACTTGTTTCATGTTGCACAAGACCTTGCCCTTGAACTAGGTCTAGTAAATAATGGGTTCCGCCTAGTTCTAAATACCGGAGCTGACGGCGGTCAAACCGTGATGCACATGCATATGCACATCTTGGGGGGCAGGCCTATGGCGTGGCCTCCGGGTTGATGCTATAATAGATAACTAAGAGAGAAGAAGTGAGAGTTTGTACATTTTAGCGATATTTTGCCTGCTGCTATAGTCTGTGACGTTAGAAGTTACAATAATTCTAAAAATATGTTGAGATACACTACATAGGTAACAGAAAGAAGCAAGAGAAAACCCCCG
>CAYWTY010000027.1:0-20907 GCA_964461335.1 uncultured Oscillospiraceae bacterium | reverse complement strand
AAGCGTTATGCTTCTCTATTTTTCTCCCTTACCCCAATCTTTAGTGTAGAGCCATTAAAAAACGCCCCTTTGCGGGCGTTTTTTGTTGCACCAGAATTTTTCCGGTAATTTAAAAAAACTACTTGACCTATCGTAGTAGTTGTGCTATTTTTACTACATCAGGCGTAGTAGTAATGCAAAAGATGTACATAAGCGCAAGCGGAGGTAAAATGTGATAAGCAGCGATATAATGCGGGGATACAACGATATTATTTTGCTAAGTCTTCTGCTCAATCAGGCGTCATACGGATACGAGCTATCTCGGCAAATACGCGAGCGCACTGAAGGGCTCTATACAATTAAAGAAACAACCCTGTATTCGGCTTTTGAGCGGCTTTTGAGAAACGGCTATATTGTTTCGTTTTTCGGAGAAGAATCTTTCGGCAAGCGGCGTACCTATTACCGCATTACCCCTAAAGGGCGGGCATATTATTTTGAAAAATGCGAAGAGTGGGAACTGACTAAAACAGTAATCAGCCAATTTATAATAAATCAGAGGGGGATATAAACATGGAGACTATTCGAACATACCTTGATAACTTATTTGCGGGGCTGCCCAAAACCGACAGGGTGCAGGCGCTGCGCGCTGAGCTTTACTTAAACATGGAGGAACGCTACCATGAAATGAAAGCAGCGGGCAAAACTGAAAACGAGGCAATTGGCATCGTGATTTCAGAGTTTGGCAACATAGATGAGCTGCTTACTGAGCTGAATATTCAAAAAGATGAAAAGCAGCTGAGAGAAGCAACAGATGAGCAGGTAAGCACATACTTTTCTGAGCTAAAAAAGGCTGCTCGAAACATTGCATTCGGTGTTATGCTGTGTATACTTGCACCGGCGGCTTTGATAGCCTGCCAAACATTATTCACGACTGGAGCAATCCGCCTTAGTGAAAACATCGGTGATTCGCCTTCTCTCATAACATTATTCGTATTCGCTGTTGCTGGAGTGGGCATGCTGATATACGGCTCAATGCGCATGGAAGGATTTAAAGAGCTGGAAACACAAACCCTGCTCCCGCATCATCTAAAAGAGAAGCTGCAGGCTGAATACGAAGCAACCCGCCCCGCGTTTATTAAAGGCATAATTACAGGTATCTGCCTCTGTATTATAAGCCCTGTGTTCATTTTCCTTCTTTCAGAGTTCGGCACAGATTATGACTCCTACGGAGTTCCGCTTATGCTCTTTAGCGTAGCTTTGGGCGTACAGTTTTTAATTAAGAGCGGAATGCTTCGCGATGGTTACAAGAAGCTCTTAAAACTTGAGGATTATGCTTTAGAAAAGCAGCGGGCAAATAAGACCATCGGGGTTGTAGCTTCAGTTGTATGGCCGCTTGCTGTTGTGATATTTCTGCTATTCGGGTTTTTAAAACATGCTTGGGGTACAGCATGGATAGTCTTCCCTATTACTGGGCTGCTTTTTGGAATATTCAGCAGCGTGTACTCAGCCACAGCTAAGCATAAGGAAAGTATATAATTGCTAAGAACTTACGCACATAGTCATCCTTTAAACAGCTTTTCCTAAAGTTTAGAAGATGTTGAACTGCGCCTTGCACAAAAGCGCCCGCAAAGCGCGGGCGCTTTTATCTCGCTTTTGTTCTTTACCGCTAAACTTAATGTTTAGCATGCTTAAGCAAACTCTGCCATGAAGCTGCACCTTAACTTAAAGATTAAGCCTGTATTCTAAGGTTTTGCACTATATTTGCTGTATATGGCAGCAATTTCAATGTATATAAAGCGAATCTTGTCGTTGACAATCCTTTTACGATATGATTAAATTAATGAGGTTTTGTTTAGGCAAAGTAAACATATAGTTTAGCATCAATGCGAGAGGAGGCAGATATGCGCCTTGGGGAAAAAATTAAACGCATGCGCTTAAGGCTCGGGCTTACCCAAGAGGAGCTTGCATCAAGAACTGAGCTTTCAAAGGGCTTCATTTCTCAGCTTGAGCGCGAACTGACATCGCCCTCAATAGCTACGCTTATGGATATTGTCGAGGCCTTAGGCAGCGACATAGGCAGCTTTTTTAATGAGGCGCCGCCTGAAAAAGTCGTGTTCGGGGCAGACGATATGTTTGCAAAGGAAGACTCCGAGCTTAAATCCGAAGTGTGCTGGCTTGTTACAAGCAGCCAAAAGAATGCGCTTGAACCAATACTTGTTACGCTTTTGCCAGGCGGGCGCACAGCAGAAGATGACCCGCACGAAGGTGAGGAGTTTGGCTATGTACTTTTAGGCACAGTTACACTTAGAATAGGCGAGCGCAGCTTCAAGGTAAAAAAGGGCGACAGCTTCTATTTTCGGCCTGTTAGCACGCATCAGCTTGTAAACAACGGCAAAAGAGAGGCGCGCATTTTGTGGGTTTCTACGCCACCGTCGTTTTAGGATATATTGCTTAATCGGAGGGGTTTTATGGGCGACAAACATCTTATTGAGCTTTTTAATGTATCAAAGGATTATGAGGGCGACGCTGCGCTCATAAATATTAACCTTTATATAAAAAACGGAGAGTTTCTCACTCTTTTAGGCCCATCAGGCTGCGGGAAGACTACAATGCTAAGAATAATAGCAGGGTTTGTTCAGCCTTCGAGCGGGCGCGTTTTAATGGATGGCAAGGATGTTGCACAGACGCCTCCCTATAAGCGCAAGGTCAATACTATTTTTCAAAAGTATGCGCTCTTTCCCCACCTTAATGTGTTTGATAATGTTGCATTCGGCCTGAAGATTAAAAAGCTCCCTAAAGACGAAATCAGCGCAAGAGTAAACTCTCTCCTTGAGCTTGTAAACCTAAAGGGTTTAGAAAAGCGCTGGATAGAGCAGCTTTCAGGCGGCCAGCAGCAGCGCGTTGCAATTGCGCGCGCGCTTGTGAATGAACCAGAAGTGTTGCTTTTGGACGAGCCTTTGGGTGCGCTTGATTTGCAGCTTAGAAAGGGCATGCAGGTTGAGCTTAAGCGTATGCAGCAAAGGCTTGGCATTACTTTTATTTATGTTACTCACGACCAAGAGGAAGCGCTTACAATGAGCGATACAATCGTGGTTTTGCGTAATGGCATAATTCAGCAAATCGGCACTCCTCAGGATATTTACAATGAGCCTAAAAACGCGTTTGTAGCTGACTTTATAGGTGAGAGCAATATTCTCCCAGGCATTATGGCACACGATTATCTTGTGCGCTTTTTAGGGCGTGAGTTTGAATGCGTTGATGCAGGCTTTGGAACTGAACAGCCCGTAGAAGTTGTTGTACGGCCTGAAGATGTAGATATAATACCTATCTCTGCAGTTAACTCAAATGCAATGGAGGGCATAGTAAAATCTGTTTTGTTCATGGGCGTGCATTACGAAATTCAGGTGCTCGCCAATGGCTTTATATGGACTGTGCACACAACAGATGCAGTTAACCCGGGCGAATCAGTAGGGCTTGAGATTTTGCCTGACGCAATTCACATTATGAGGCCATCATTATGAAGCGCACGGTCTTTGCCTACCCATATGTAGTTTGGATGCTTATCTTCATACTTGTGCCAATGCTCCTTATAGTGTATTACGCATTTTCACTTAAGGGTTCTTTTACGCTTGAAAACATTGCAGCAGCTTTTGACCCGCTCTATATGCAGGTGCTCTTGCGCTCAATTCTTATGGCGCTTTATGCAACTGCAATTTGCCTTTTGCTCGGCTACCCTGTCGCATATTTGCTCTCTACAATGAAGCGAACTACTGCAACTCTGCTTAGCGTGTTTTTTGTTGTACCTATGTGGATGAACTTCCTGCTTCGCACATATGCATGGCAGGTGCTTTTAGATGTAAACGGCATTATAAACGGTCTGCTTTCACTTGCAGGCCTCCCTAAGCAGCAATTCCTTTATACAGAGGGCGCTGTGCTTTTAGGCATGGTCTATAACTTCTTGCCTTTTATGGTGCTCCCTATTTATACAGTGCTTATGAAGCTTGACCCATCGCATACAGAAGCTGCAGCTGACCTTGGCGCAAACGGGCGGCAGACATTTTTCAAGGTTGTGCTTCCTCTTTCAATGCCTGGTGTTGTTTCTGGCATAACAATGGTGTTTATACCTGCGATTACAACATTTGCAATTTCACAGCTGCTTGGCGGCGGCAAGCTTATGATGTACGGCGACTTAATCGAAAACCAGTTTCTCTTAATGCAGGCATGGGGCACAGGCTCTGCGCTTTCGTTTATTCTGCTTATCCTTGTGCTTATAAGCATGGCAGTGCTGCGCTTTAGTGAGGGTGCTGAGCAGGAAGGAGGTACGCTCTGGTGAAAAAACAGCATACTTTCTTTAAGGGCACATATCTTGGGCTGATGCTCCTGTTTTTGTATGCGCCAATCCTTGTTTTAATTGCGTATTCATTTAACCAGGCAAAAACCATGGGGCATTGGACAGGGTTTTCGCTGCAATGGTATGAGGCGCTTTTTAAAGATTCCATGATAATGGAAGCGCTTACTGTAACGCTGAGCATTGCTGTGCTTTCCGCATTTATTGCAACAATCTTCGGCACATCAGCTGCAATTGGCATATACTCCATGAAAAAGAGCAGGCGTAAGCTTATTGAAGGCATAAGCCAGCTTCCTGTTGTTAACCCTGACCTTGTAACGGGCATTTCGCTCATGATGCTTTTCGCGTTTATGGCAATACGCGATGGCTATTTGCGGCTCTTAATCGCGCATATAACTTTTAATATTCCATATGTAATTTTCTCAGTAATGCCTAAACTAAGGCAGAGCTCAAATGAGCTTTATGAAGCTGCGCTCGACCTTGGCTGCACGCCCTTTATGGCGCTTTGGCGCGTTGTGCTCCCTGATATTATGCCTGGGGTTGTTTCAGGCTTTATACTCGCGTTTACGCTCTCGCTTGATGATTTTGTAGTGAGCTATTTTTCAACACAGGGTGTGCAGAACCTTTCCATTTATATTTATTCCATTGCGCGAAGAGGAATAAACCCGAAAATAAACGCGCTTTCTACGCTTATGTTTGTTGCAGTTGTAACGCTCTTGATTATAGTTAACCTAAAGTCAATCCGCGAGGAGCGCGAAGCTGCTGTACAGCGTAAAAAGGTCGCAAGCAAAAGCGAATAAGCATTGGGGTTTGCTGCTTAAAGCAGCTAAAGATTAGTTATTTGGAGGTCATACATGAAAAAGATTGCAGTTATTTTGGCAGCTATACTTTTACTAAGCCTTTTTTTTGGCTGCAAAGCAAAGGAGCAAGTTACGCTCAATGTGCTTAACTGGGGCGATTATATAGACGAAAGCGTATTAACGCAATTTGAAAACGAACACCCGGGCATTAAAGTTAACTATCTTACTGCTGCAAGCAATGAGGAAATGCTTATTAAGCTTTCAGCGCCTGACTCAATTTATGACATCTGCTTTCCATCCGACTATATTATAGAAAAAATGATGGCGCAGGATATGCTCCACCCCATTAACAAGGAAAACATACCGAATTTAAAAAATATAGACAGCCGATTTCTCGACTTGGCGTTTGACCCGAATAACCTCTACTCCATCCCCTATATGTGGGGGACTGTTGGCATTCTTTATAATACGGATATTGTAAAAGAACCTGTTAATAGCTGGAGCATTTTGTGGGATGAAGCTTATTCTGGGCAGATTCTTATGTATGACAGCATTCGCGACACAATAGGCATTACTTTAAAAATGCTCGGCTACCCCATAAACACGCGCGAAGTGGCGCATATAAAAGAGGCGCAGGATGCTTTAATAGCCCAAAAGCCTATTGTGCAGGCATACCTGCATGACCCTATAAAGGCGTCTATGATTGCAGGAAACGGAGCGCTCGCAGTTGTATACTCTGGCGATGCTGTGTGGTGTATTGAAGAAAACCCTGTGCTTGCGTATGCTGTGCCTGACGAGGGGAGCAACATCTGGTTTGACAATATCATAATCCCCAAAAATTCCAAACATACGGCTGAGGCTGAAGCTTTTATAAACTTCCTTTGTGATGCTGAGGTTGCGCTTAAAAATACGGAATATATAGGCTATTCCTCACCGAATGCTGCAGCTGTTGCGCTTCTTGAGCCTGAAATGCTCCTTGATGAGGTTTACAACCCGCCTAATGAAGTGCTTCTACGCTGTGAAGTCTTCCATGACCTTGGGGAGTTTGTCTCTGTTTATAATGATGCGTGGAACCGCCTGAAAGCTGCCTAACGCGCATTATACGGGGTTTACTTTGCGCTAAACTTCCTCAAGCGCTTTAGCTGTATCAAAACCCTCATAACACACTCTAATGAGCGTAAGCCCATGCGCAGGCGCAGTCGCGCCTAAAGAACGCCTTGAACAAGTTAGAAATGCATCCTCTATGGCACCCTCATTTAGGGTGCCTTTTGCAATTTCGAGCATTGTGCCAACTATGATGCGCACCATATTATACAAAAAGCCGCTGCCTTCAATATCATAATAAAGCAGGCTGTTGCATGAGGACCAGCAAGAGCTGTATATTTCTCGCACTGTTGACTTTACCCTGCCCCCTGATGACATAAATGCGCGAAAGTCATGCGTACCTACAAATTTTGCTGCTGCTCTTTGAAGCTTTTCTTCATCTAATTTTGCGTGAATGTGCAGAGCTGTGTCGCGCAAAAATGCGCGGCTGTGCGGGCCTGTATAAAGCGCGTAGCGATAGTGTTTCATACGCGCATCAAAGCGCGCGTGGAAGTTCATGTCAGTTTCATCAGAATAGCGCACTCGAATATCACGGGGCAGGCCAGCGTTTAGCGCATATGCGAACTTGCTTGCCTCAATGCGGCTTTCTGTATCAAAATGCGCAACTTGCGCAAGCGCGTGCACTCCGCTGTCTGTTCGGCCTGAGGCAAAGAGCCTCACATGCGCGCCTGTTAATTTTTTTAGTTCTTCTTCAACAAGCCCTTGAATTGAGACCCCATTTTTCTGCACTTGCCAGCCAGAATAAGCGCTCCCATTATATTCGAGTATTAAGCGAATCCTGCGCATTATTGCGCCCTTCCTAAGGGTTCAACATCTAAAGCCCCGGGCTTTTGCACAAACGCAAGCTCAATATCCCCATCAACAAGGTAGAGCGTAATTACGCCGCCTCCACCTGCTTCTGCCATAATAAGTGCAACATTGCCCTTGCGCTCAATATTTGAAGAAAAGCCAGCATCTAAAGATGCAGCAACAGCATTAGAAAGCTTAACATCGCTTAAAAGCGCACTTATACTCTGCCCCTCCCATGAGCCAATTGGGTGAAGCTCATCTTGAGTTAGCGAATACCCGTGCGACTTAAGCATTTTTATAAGCTTGCCGCTCTCGCTATTTCTTTCAAGCGCTGCGTTCCACAAAAGCGCAACTGCTATAAGTGCAAGCGCTGCAATAAATGTGTAGACTTTTTTGCGTTTCTTTTCCATTATAGCTCCATTAAAGCCCCATTAAAGCTCAAT
Organism: uncultured Oscillospiraceae bacterium; assembly: GCA_964461335.1. Taxonomy (GTDB): domain Bacteria; phylum Bacillota; class Clostridia; order Christensenellales; family CAG-138; genus JAKJBL01. The sequence goes on along the minus strand of CAYWTY010000027.1, from coordinate 13,444 downwards.
TAAAGCCTTGACTGCAGCAGAGCTATTCCAAGCCCAAGCATGCCAAGGAGCGCTGCTGCAACTGCATCCGCATTTTTAAAACGCAGCACATTCATACGGGTGCGACCCTCGCCGCCATGGTAGCAGCGCGACTCCATTGCCATTGCAAGCTCATCAGCACGGCGAAACGCAGATACAAAAAGCGGCACAAGTATTGGAATCATGCTCTTTGCACGCGCAATAAGGTTCCCGCTTTCAAAATCCGCTCCACGTGCAAGCTGCGCTTTTTTAATTTTATCCGCCTCTTCCATAAGAGTTGGGATGAACCTTAGCGCTATCGTCATCATCATTGCAAGCTCATGCGATGGAAAGCCGAGCTTTGAAAAAGGCTTTAACAAAAGCTCAAGCCCTGCAGTAAGCGAAATTGGTGAAGTTGTAAGCGTCATAAGCGATGTGCCGCCTACGAGCAGCACAAGCCTTAATGAAATATAAACTGCCTGCACAAGCGCTTCTTTTGTTATGCGTATGCGCCAAATGGTAATAAGCACGGTTTCGCCTGCAGTCATAAACAGGTTTATTATAAACATGAACAATAGGAGAAACTGAAGCGGCTTAAGTGAGCGCAGCACATAAAGAACAGGGATTTGTGCAAGAAGCGTAACAAAGCCAATAAAGACAATCGGAAGGAGGAAGAGCCAAAGGTCGCGCACAAGAAAGACTATTACTATATACAATAGCATGAGTAGTATTTTTGTTCGCGGATCCAGCCGATGTATGGGAGAATTACCCGGGAAATATTGGCCAAGCGTTATATTTGTCATGCCAGCGCCTCCAGCAGGTAGCGTTTTATATCTTCCTCGCGGTAAATGCCTTTTGGCGCAGGCAACCCGCGCTTTCTAAGCTCAAGACCGAGCTTTGCAGCTTGAGGAAGGTCAAGCCCAATTTTTAGGAGCCTTTCAGGGTCGGAAAATACTTGCTCAGGAGTATCTACCATATCAAGCGTTCCTTTTTTAAGCACTGCAATGCGGTCAGCACATTTAGCCACATCATCCATAAAATGCGAAATCATAACTATTGCACAGCCTGTTTTTGCCCTAAGCGTTTGTAAAAGCGCAATAACTGCCCTTCTCCCTGATGGGTCTAACCCTGCCATAGGTTCATCAAGCAAAAGATAGCGCGGCCGCATTGCAAAAATTCCCGCAAGTGCAGCACGGCGTTTTTCACCGCCTGAAAGGTCAAAAGGCGACTTTTCCGCAAAGAGTTCAGGGGCAAGGCCTACGAGCATAAGCGCTTCCTCTACGCGCTCTTCTATTTCACTTTCAGCAACCCCAAGGTTTCTTGGGCCAAAGGCAACATCTTTAAACACGGTTTCTTCAAAAAGCTGGTATTCGGGGTATTGGAACACAAGCCCTACGCGGCTTCGCGCTTCTACCCGCTCTTTACGAAGCGATAAATCAAGCCCATCAACAGTAACTTTGCCTGTTGAAGGCTGCATAAGCCCGTTCATATGCTGAATAAGCGTGCTTTTGCCCGAACCTGTATGCCCGATAATGCCGAGGAACTCCCCCTCATTAACTGTAAGCGAAATATTTGAGAGCGCGACCTGCTCCATATGGCTTTTTGGCATATATGTATAACTGATATTTTCAAGGATAATGGGCATTTCTGCTCCCTTTCGCATAGTATGCGCGTTTTTGCTAAATTGAGGCAGGCTTTGCGCTTATTCTGCTTTTATTGCGGCTTTTTTTTCGCATTAAATTTATTTGCGACTGCATCTGCAAATTCGGTAATTGTAAGAGGCTCCCCTTCAAGGAAGATGCCGTTCTTTTCAAGGTTTGAACGAAGGCGCACCATTTCAGGCACATCAAGCCCTGCATTAAAAAGCAAGTCTTCTTCACGGAAAACAGCAGCAGGAGCAGCAAGCCTTAAAAGCTCCCCTTGGGAAAGCACAGCAATGCGGTTGCACATGGCTGCCTCTTCCATTAGTTGGGTAATTAGCACAACAGTCATTTTAAGCTCTGCATTTAAGCGGCCCACAATCTCTAAAATGTCGCGCCTGCCTTCAGGGTCGAGCATTGATGTTGCTTCATCGAGCACAAGCACCTTAGGCCGCATTGCAAGCATTCCTGCAATAGCTACGCGCTGCTTTTGCCCCCCTGAGAGCATATGCGGCGCATGAAGCTTATACGCGCTCATGCCAACTGCCAGAAGCGCCTCATCAACACGCTCACGAATTTGCAGCGAGGGGATGCCGAGGCTTTCAGGCCCAAACGCCACATCTTCTTCTACTATTGTTGTAACAAGCTGGTTATCGGGGTTTTGGAAGACCATCCCAACCCGCTCACGGATTTTTAAAAGAAGCGCCTGAGAAGAAGTATCCATCCCATCTACAAGCACGCGCCCTTGTGTAGGCAATAGAAGGCCGTTTAGCTGTTTTGCCAAAGTGCTCTTGCCTGAGCCGTTATGCCCTACAATAGCGAGCATTTCGCCTTCTTCAATTGTGAAAGTGATGTTTGTAAGCGCGGGCCTTGCCGCATTTTCATACATAAAGCTGACGTTGTCTAGCTCTATCATTAACTTCCTCCGCGCATGCGCCATAGGTGCGCCACTGCCGACTATTAATTATAGCGCATGAACACTCTATGCGCAAATTAAGAGACTGCTGTTTTTTCAATACAATGCCTGCCTATGCTGTGCTATAATGGGGAAAGCAAATCAATGGGTACAGGAGGGGTACAATGTTTCGGCCAAACGGTAATTACAGCTTGCTCCAGGGCAGTTATCTTTTTAGCGAGGTCGAGCGCCGCGCTTCAGCTTATATAAGCGCAAACCAGGATAAAAAAGTTATACGCATGGGAATAGGCGATGTTACGCAGCCGCTCGTAAATGCAGTTACACAAGCTATGCACAGAGCTGTTGATGAAATGGGCGTTAAGGCGACTTTTCGCGGCTATGGGCCTGAACAGGGCTATATGTTTTTGCGCGAGGCTATTGCAAAGCACGACTATGCAGTGCGCGGCATTGAAATAGCTTCTGATGAAGTGTTTGTTTCAGATGGCGCAAAATGCGATGTGGGCGGCATACAGGAGCTTTTTGGCGTAGAGACAATAGTAGCAGTAACTGACCCGGTATACCCTGTTTATGTTGATACGAATGTCATGGCAGGCAGAGGCGGAGCCTTCCTTGAAGAAAAGGGCGGGTTTTCAAACATAGTGTATTTGCCATGCACGCATGAAAACGGCTTTGTGCCAGAGCTCCCTAAAGAACGCGTGGATGTGCTCTACCTTTGTTACCCTAATAACCCAACAGGCACAACCCTAACGCGTGCGCAGCTTCAGGTGTTTGTTGATTGGGCAAGGGAAAATAGAAGCCTGCTCCTTTACGATTCTGCGTATGAGGCGTATATAAGCGACCCTGAGGTGCCCCACAGTATTTTTGAAATAGATGGCGCAAAGGAATGCGCTATTGAGTTTCGCTCAATGAGCAAAACAGCAGGCTTTACAGGCACGCGCTGCGCGTATACCGTTGTACCGAAGGCGCTTAAATATGAAGACGATTTAGGCAACGAAGTTAGCATGCATTCCATGTGGAACCGAAGGCATTGCACGCGGTTTAACGGAGTTTCGTATATTACACAGCGCGGCGCAGAAGCAACGTATTCAGAAGAAGGCAGGCGCCAAATTCTTAGCGTTGTACGCTACTACATGGAAAACGCAGCAATAATACACAAAAGCCTTACTAACGCAGGCTACACTGTTTACGGGGGTGTAAACGCCCCATATATCTGGCTTAAAACCCCGGCTGACAGCTGGGCGTTCTTTGATGAGCTTTTAAGAACAAAGCAAATTATAGGAACCCCTGGCGCAGGGTTTGGAAACGCTGGCAAAGGTTATTTCCGCATGACTGCGTTTGCAAGCCGCGAAGATACTGAGCTTGCAATGGCCCGCATTTGTCAAACCCAATAGAAGGGCAGAAAGGCAGCAAAATGTACCCTGAATGTACACTTTTCGGCACAGATTTTAACGGAGCGCCCGTATATTCGGTTGTTGTGAAAAATAAAAGCGGCATGGCGGCTGAAGTAATTTCTTTTGGTGCAAGCATCCGTGCGCTGCATGTGCCCGGGGCAAACTCAGCGCCTAAAGATATTGTGCTTGGCTATGATGACTTAAACGGCTATAAGAATGATACAGCTTACCTTGGCGCAACAATAGGCCGCACTGCCTGCCGCATACCAAATGCTAAGTTCGAGCTTTCTGGAAAAACATATGCGCTTTCGAAAAACAACGGCAACCACCACCTCCACGGGGGAGTTTTAGGCTTTAACAAGCATAACTGGAGCCATGCGCTTCTTGATGATGGCGTAGTTTTTACCCGCTGCAGCCCGCATGGTGAGGAAGGCTACCCAGGCTCGCTAACTCTAAGCATTACATACAGGCTTAATGACGCTAATGCGCTTAGTATCGAGTACCTTGCATTTAGCGATAGAGCCACTATTGTAAACCTTACGAACCACAGCTATTTCAACCTTGCAGGCAATAATCAAAAAGACATACTAAGCCAGGAGCTTATGCTAAATGCGGATTTTTATATGCCTGCAAATGAAGAATGCATTTCAACAGGTGAACTTTGGTCTGTTAAGGGTACGCCAATGGACTTTTCATCTTTTAAGCCGATTGGCCGGGATATAAATATGGACTATCCCCAGCTTAAGCAATACGGCGGCTATGACCATTACTTCTTGCTTAAGGGGAGCGGCTTAAGAGAAGCTGCAGTTGTATTCGATAAAGCAAGCGGAAGAAAGTTAAGGCTAATGACCGACATGCCCGGGCTTCAGCTTTTTACAAGCAATGATACAAATGTTTTAGGAAAGGGCGGCACTCACTATGGCAGCCTATGCGCCCTTTGCCTTGAAACACAGTATCCGCAAAGCTCAATATACAGCGGCTATTTTAAAGGGCCGCAACTTGAGCCGTATACAGCTTGGAAAAGCACTACTGTTTATGAGTTTTCGTGGTAATAGCGGAGTATATTCTGCTTTTTGCAATGGCTCGCGCTTGTATGCCATTGCTTTTTTTAACAGGCGGGCTTAAATATGAAGTTCTTTAAAAAGGCGGATTTAATAATAATTGCTTTTATACTTGCCTTTGCCTGTGTGTTTTATTTTATTTACAGCACACGCCAAAAGGAAAAGGGCACATTTGCACAAATTTATTATAAGAATGCGCTTGTTTATTCTACTGAGCTTTTAACAGGCGAAGAAAGAGTGTTTTCACTTAAAGAAGCGCCAAATGTAGTTTTCCGCCTTTATGAAGATGGCGCAATTTGCTTTTTAAGTTCGGATTGTCCGGATAAAATCTGCGTTAAAACAGGGCGTATTCATGAAGTCGGCCAAATGGCCGCATGCCTTCCTAATGGGCTTGTGCTAAAAATCGTCTCTAATGAAAGCGGCAGTTCAAACGCGGATATAGCGCTTGGTTAGGAGCATTGCAATGCAAAACAGCGAAGGGGGCTGCCCAAAAAATAAAACTGCAAAGCTTGTGCTAAACGCGCTTTTATTAGCTGCTGCACTTGTGCTTGCTGCTTTTGAGAATATGCTCCCCCCCCTGCCCCTGCCCTTCCCAGGGCTTAAACTTGGGCTTTCGAACATTGCAATTATGTATGCGCTCTTCTTCCTTAATGCTAAAAGCGCGTTTATGCTTGCAGCTCTAAAATCCGCATTTGTGTTTTTTACAAGGGGTGCGCTCTCAGGTGCAATAAGCCTTAGCGGCGGGCTAAGCTCAGTGCTTGCAATGGCAATTGCCCTTAAGCTTTATAAAACGCGCATTTCATATATGAGCCTTAGTATTCTTGGTGCAGCGCTTCACAACATTGGGCAGCTGCTTGTTGTAGGCGCTTTATACGGCTTTAGCTTAATGCCTTTGTATTTAGCTCTACTTCTCCCCTTCGGGGTTATGGCAGGGATACTTACTGCAGCGCTTTTAAAGGCGGTTATGCCTGCGTTTAACAGGCTAATCTGCTTTATAAATAAAGAGTAAACGGCTTTGCTTATAAAAAGGACGCATAATGAAAAAGGGAATACTTGCGCTTGTTGTGCTTTTTTTGCTTACTATGCAAACAGCCTGCACAAAAGCGCAGACAAAGTTTGAAACCGAATATTTTAATTTGTTTGATACTGTAACAAGGGTTGTCGGCTATGCGGCTGACTATGCTGAGTTTAACACGTTTTCAAATGAGCTTTATGAGGCGCTTTTGGAATACCACAAGCTCTATGATATTTACAACAGCTATAACGGAATAAATAACTTAAAGTCAATAAATGACAACGCAGGCAAAGCCCCTGTAAAGGTAGATAAGCGCATTATTGAGCTTGTTAAATTCTCTAAAGAAATACACAGGCAAACAGACGGGCTTGTAAACATTGCGCTTGGGCCTGTATTAAAAGTTTGGCATGAATATCGCACTTTTGCAGTAGAAAACCCATTAGAAGCAAAGCTTCCGGAAATATCGCTTTTAAAACAAGCAAATGAATTTACGAATATTGAAGATGTGGTTGTTGATGAAGGCGCATCAACCGTATATTTACGCAAAGAGGGCATGTCGCTTGATGTTGGCGCAATTGCAAAGGGGTATGCGCTTGAGCGTGTTTGTGAAGCCTTTCGTGAGCGCGGCTTTAGCGGCATATTAATAAGCCTTGGCGGAAATGTGCGCGCAATAGGGCCAATACTTAAGCACCCCCCGTTTCGCGTTGGCGTAGCAAACCCAAAACAAGGGGAAAGCTATTTGCATATACTTTCCATTCGCGACTGCTCGCTTGTTTCAAGCGGGAGCTATGAGCGTTACTATGTTTTTAACGGCAAGCGCTACCACCATATTATAGACCCTAATACGCTTATGCCTCCGAACTACTTTGAGGCTGTAAGCATAATTTGTGAAGACTCTGGGCTTGCAGATAGCCTTTCTACTGCAATTTTTTGCATGAGCTATGAAAAGGGGCTTGCCTTTATAAACTCGCTTGAGGGTGTTGAGGCAATGTGGGCGCTAAATTCAGGGGAGCTTAAATACAGCGCCGGGTTTAAGGCATTTATAAAAGATTAGAGCATTTGCGTTAATCTTCCATAAAAGAATGTACCAGGGGCAATGGTTCTGATATACTTTTATAAAAGCAGCAAGTTTTTAGGAGGTAGGATATGAGCAAAAAGATAACAAACTCAGTGACATGGGTAGGCAAGGTTGACTGGGAGCTTAAGGAGTTCCACGGGCATGAGTATTCTGTGAGGCGCGGCACATCCTATAACTCCTACCTTGTTAGGGATGAAAAGGTTGCGCTTATTGATACTGTATGGGCGCCTTTTGCTAAGGAGTTTGTGCGTAACCTAAACAATGAAATTGATATACAGAAAATCGACTATGTAATTGCACAGCATGGCGAAATCGACCACAGCGGCGCACTATGCGAGCTTATGCGCCAAATACCGGATAAGCCTGTGTATTGCACGCAAAACGCCATACGCTCCCTTAAAGGGCAGTTCCACATTGACTGGAACTTCGTGCCTGTAAAAACAGGCGATGTGCTTGAGATTGGGGCAAAAAAGCTTATATTTGTTGAAGCGCCAATGCTCCATTGGCCTGATTCTATGTTTACCTACTTAACCGGCGAAAACATCCTCTTCCCTAATGACGCATTTGGCCAGCATTATGCAACTGAGCTTTTATATAACGATTTAGTAGACCAATGCGAGCTTTTTGAAGAGGCGATTAAGTATTACGCGAATATTCTTACTCCGTTTTCTCCCCTTGTAATTAAAAAGATAAGCGAGGTTTTAGGCTTTAACCTGCCTGTTGATTTAATCTGCCCGAGCCATGGCGTAATTTGGCGGGATGACCCAACGCAGATTGTTAAAAAATACCTTGAGTGGGCGGATGCATATAAAGAAAACCGAATTCTTATTGTATACGATACAATGTGGAACGGAACCCGCCTTATGGCAGAGTCAATTGCCAAAGGCATTACAGAGCAGGATAAATCCGTTACAGTTAAGCTGATGAATGCAGCAATTGAAGACAAGAACGATATTATTACAGATATATTCCGCGCTAAGCTCGTGCTTATAGGCTCACCCACAATAAACAACGGGTATTCGCACGCAATAGCCGGGCTTTTGGAAATGATGAAGGGGCTTAAGTTTAAGGAAAAGCGTGCAGCAGCCTTTGGCAGCTATGGGTGGAGCGGAGAAGCAGTTGCACAGCTTACAAACGCCCTTAAAGGCGCAGGCTTTGATGTAATAAGCGATGGGCTTCGCCTTATGTGGATGCCGGATAGTGAGGCTATTGCAAAATGCGTTGCGCTTGGCAAAACGCTTGCAGAAGAAACTGCGCTTGATGTGGAGAATAAAAAGAGCTAAATTCAGCTAAGAAACGCTGCATTTATATTACGCCCCGAATTTTTGCGGGGCGTTATTCTTTTGCATTTACACGCCTTTTAAATGCAAAAAGCAATGCGAGCAAAATGCGTTAAAAACCCGAACCATATTTATTTACATCGATAAGCCCACTTTTGCGCACATTATCTTACGAATTAGCAAATAAGACCGAAATTAGACCAAAATTAGATTGAAATGAGACCGCCGTGAGACCACTCGTGAGATAACCGAATGTTATAATACATATATAGACAGGAATTCTCTGACTTCACATTTGATGTTAAAGATAATCCAACTGAAATACTTATACATAACTATTTAGTGAGGAGAATGACATATGCGTAAAAGGAGAACAATTGCAACAGCAGCGCTTGCGCTTGCTTTTGTGATGATTGGCGCAACTGCGCTTGCAGCAACAGTAGATATTGACACAGTTAAAGGGGAAGTATTTGCAAACGGCAACGACATAACAATTCAAGCAGGAACGGGTGGCACAGGAACATTCATTAGCACCACAGCTGCTGTATTCATAGACGGCGATGAAAATACTGATGTTACTGGCTACACAATTTATGGCGGCTCGAAAAATGCTAGTATTACAGATGATACGAGCATTACAATGACAGGCGGCTCCGTAGGCACAATTTACGGCGGCGGCCTAAATGGTGATACAGGGGAAACGAATATTACCATATCCGGCGGTAAAGTAGGCACAGTTTATGGCGGCGGCCATGCGGCTGGGTCTAGCAAAAATGCTCACACAGGCGAGAGGAATATTACAATTAAGGGCGGCAGCATAACAGGCGATGTTTATGCAGGCGGCCATGCAGTTTCCGGCTTTAATGATGCTGCGCCAAATGCTGATAACAGCACAAGCGAAAACATCACAATTTCAGGCGGCAACATTACAGGCAATATTTATTTAGCAGGGCATGCGGATGCGCCAAGCACAAACCCTTACAGCTCTGGTGCAAACGCCAATGTATCGGGTAACGCCAATATAACCATAGTTGGTAATGCAATTAATGAAGATAAAATCATTTCACCTGGCAAGATTGCAGGCCATGCAGCACAAGCTAATTTTAGCGGCCATAGGCATGTGAAACACGAAGAAGCCCCTAAGCCCCAAACAATTACCACAACATTTAAGTATGGTTATTACGATACTGAAAATGTGTTTCACCAAGTAGGCGATAATGATGTGAAAGTTTCCACCCTCATACCTGACGGGAGCGAAACCGTAAACTCAAGCCGTGGAGAAACCGAGTGCTATAATGCAGCAGTCGGCGAAAGAACAGTTAAGTATGGTGATACGAATGAAGAAATTATAATCATACTTAACCTTAGAAACTACCCCTTCGACATAAAGTATGTTTATTATGAAGGGGATAATGAAGTTACAGGCACTGTTATTCAAACAGATAAGCTTGAAGGCAATGTAACATGCCAAGGCACATTAACTACTTCTGCATTTGGGCTTGCAAACAATGAATATGAAGTTGTGGGAGCTTTGCCTGACCCGTATGTAGTTACGCACAAAGTCGATTTGGTTAAAACTTTCTACATTAAAGTCGCTAAGAAACAAACAGGCGGCGGCGATACAGGCGGCGAGACCGGTGACGATAACCCAGGCGGCGGCGATACAGGCGGCGAGACACCAATCCCCCTTGGCCCTGGAGCTGTGCCAAACCAGCGCATACCCTTAGGCGCACCGCGTACAGGCGCAGGCCTTGCCTTCTACGGCCTTATTTCGCTCCTTGGCTTTGCAGGCGCTGCTGTACTTTGCAAAGCTAAAAAAGCGCGTTAAACTAAAACACCCATTAAACTAACAACACTATTAAAGCCGCCTAAACGGGCGGCTTTATTGTATCGATAGCCCCACTTTATGGTTGCTATGGTATATGCGCTTTAAAGCACAGACTATAATTTATTAATTTTTGCACAAACTGCGCTTGCATAAAACCCCCTATTAAGCGTACCCGTACAATAGGGGGCGCGGGGGGCGAAGCCCGCCCGCTATTAAATAAAATAAATTTCCGTCGCCGCCGCAGGTGGCGATACCTTAAAACCAAACCCTAACACATATACCTATTGGGGCTATTTATCGCGAATGGATAAGCCCCCTGCATTAAACAGCCTTTATCCCGCCCTTGAACTTCCTTAATTTCGGTTCAATTATGTGGCTGCTATAACGAAAAAACACCCCTTGCAGAGTGTTTTATTTAGTGCACTGTCGATTTGGTTTGGATATGCGCCATAAAAACGCATAAGACGTGAGTATAGAAGCCGAATGGGGTCGTCATTGTGGATAAGTTACGATTGTTATATAATAATTTTATATAAATGAACTCGACATATTGGATGCAAGTATTTACTTTGGAGGCGCGTAGAATTGAGGAAAATACTAAAGTATACTTTGATTACAGCCATAGCAGTGATAACAATGACAGCTGCGCTCATCATCCCGGGCGGCGTTGGTTCCGCTAAAGCTGCGACAAACGCTGTATCCACATATGAGGAATTATCGTCAGCAATCACCAACGCTGCGCTCGGGGATACGATTGAGGTAACTTCCGACATTATTGTAACGAGTGAGATAACCATAAATAAAGCATTGACGGTCAACGGAAACGGAAATACTATTTCTGTGCCTGTTCCGGGATTCGACGATTCCGGAGTGAACAATACCGGCCCATCAGCGTTTCGTGTATTTAATATCGCTGCGGGAACTGTTACAATCAAAAATACCACTATTAAAGGCGGCGCGCCATACTATGAAGGTGCGGGTATATATGTTTCTCTAGATGCAACGCTGTACCTCGAAGCTGTAACCATCAGCAACTGCGGGGGAACAGGTTCCCCAGGCGGCGGGATATCTAACAATGGCGGCATTGTTTTTCTTAACAACTGCAATGTTATTCGCAACGGCGCGACATATGGCGGCGGATTCTTAAATGCGAACGAAGGCAAAATGTTTATAGAGAATTGCTCGTTTAGCGAAAACCGCAGCCTTAGTTCCAACGGCGGGGGCGGCGCGGGAGAAAACCAAGCTTACTTATTTATCAATAACTCCACATTTTCCAACAATAAGAGCACCGAGCTCGGTGGCGCCATCAACCATTGCAACGGAACGGCATACATCCTGAACAGCACATTCTCCGGGAATGTAAATGTCAGCTCCGGCTATCTCGGGGGCGCTTTGCGCAGCGCAAGCGCCTTATTCCTTGTAAACAATATATTTGCTTATAACTACACTTCTAATAATAACGGGAGCACTTATCAACTTAATGATTTTGACCCTAAATATTGGTCCGGGGTAACGGCTTATAAATGTATTTTTCACGGAAGCACTTTTTCAGGCGGCACAGATATTTTACAGTATGCCGGCATGGCGGAAGGTTCGGACGATGCGCTTTTTACCGGCGGCTCCACTTCCCAAGTGCTGGCTGCAGACGGCACGCTATATGGTACCGCTACAATCTACCAGCCATATCTTGCAAGGGCTACAGGTGCTTTGACCACCTCCGTACCGCTGCGAGCTGGGAGTATCGCACTCAATTTGGGCATCCCGACCGCATTTACAAACGGGATCGGGCAACCTGTTATCGGCTATTATGCGGGTGGAACATGGGTTGAACTAACAAGTACCTCCACATCTGCGGAAAAGCTTGAGTTGCATCGGGTTACGACTGATCAGAACGATTCTGTCAGAAGCGCTGATGTTCCGGTTGTAGGCGCGGTAGCGTCCACATCTAGTTCCCTTTTCATGATAAAAGTCAATAAAGTCACAGGCGGAACAATCGTTGGCGGCTCTGTATATGGCGACACCTATACAGCCGGCGATTCAGTTGCCCTTATAGCTATACCAAACGATGGATATCAGTTTATACGATGGGACAATGCCTCGGGCGAATTGCTTTCAACCGACAATCCGTATTCCTTTACGGTCTCGTCGAGCGTCACGATAACCCCGGTATTTCTTAAGCTTGCGCACGACCAATATGTCATAACATACATTGGCAACGGTAACACCTCTGGCTCTGTGCCGGCATCATCCGGAACTATAGTATCAGCTTCAACTACAATCCCTGGCAATACAGGCAGCCTTGTAAAAACGGGTTATAACTTCAACGGATGGAACACCCGCGTGAACGGCTCGGGCTTTGATTACGCCATAGGTAAGGAGTACAAAGACGGCATTAATCTGACGCTTTATGCGCAATGGGCAGCCAAGCCTTCTGCTCATGCGGGCGATTCCGAAACGCAGTCTGTAGTTGTTCGTACTTTTCCTTCACAAATACAAACAGCATCCGATATACAGCTAAGCGGCGAGGTAGCATTGACCGGTTCAGCATCCATTATAGAGCGCGGCTTCGTCTACAGCATGATTGATAATCCTACCATTGGAGCTACGGGAGTAACAACGCTTGCTGTGGAAAGCGGCACTGGCAGCTTTACTGCGATATTGACCGGAATAAAGGCGAATACAGTCTATTATGTGCGCGCATATGCACTCACCAGTGAAGGAACGTTTTATGGTCAGGTTGTGGTTATTATGCCTGAAATCGTCAGGATTCCCAAAACGGGCGAAAACGGCTCCGCACCGTACGGATGGCTGCTATGTGCCTCATTGCTTGCATGCATCGCCACTTGGGTGCTTCTTGATAAGCGCCGGACAAGGCATCAGCGATAGCGCATAAATTGAATGGTCTGCTCACGTTAGCCGACAAGGCCGTGCCTTGCGGCAGAAGAAGGAGGAGCAAGTGTGGTGCTCACAATCGCCAACTGCTATAAGCGATTGGCGATTGTGAGCAGAGCGAACATTGAACTCCCCTTTTCTCGGTTCAATTATGTGGCTTGCCTAAACGAAAAGCGGCACATACTTCGCAAAAAGTTGGTAGCGAGCAAATCGGCGTGAAAAGCCCGCGCTTGCAAGGGCTTAGCCGATGCGAGCGTGACTTTTTGCGGAAAAGGAGGAGCAAGGGAGCGGTACAAAAAATCCCGGGCCGCTTTTGCGAACCAGGATTTTGCGTGGAGCGAACTTT
>CAYWTY010000026.1:0-20966 GCA_964461335.1 uncultured Oscillospiraceae bacterium | reverse complement strand
GGCAGTTTTTACAAATTCAAGTGATAGCATATAAATGGGTTTCATTGTTAGTTAAAAGCAAAGTTATTTGAGTTTAATTATATGCCGCTTGTTTGCATAAGCTTAAATGCGCTTTTATGGAAGCTTAGGATGCCCTCCTGCTGAAGCTTTGAAAGCTCATTTGACATTGCGCTTCTGTCAACACAAAGGTAATCCGCAAGCTCCTGCCTGCTAAAGGGTATTATAAACTGCGCGCTGCCAAATATGCTTGCTTGTTCATAGAGGTATGAGAGCAGCTTTTCGCGCGTTGTACGCTTTGAGATATGGCGGATTTTGCTGCTTAAAAGAATGCTCTTTTCTGCAAGCACGCCCATCATATTGCGAACAAGCTTTATATGAAACGAGCAGCTTGATTGGCACGTTTCAAGAAGGCGTTTGCGCTCAAGAAACAGTATTTCGCATTTTTCAAGCGCTTCTACTGAAACAGGCAGCTCTTTAATCCTTGCAAAAGCAAGCGCTTCTGCAAAGAGCTCACCTTTTGAAAACTGAGCTAAAAGCATGCGTTCCCCCAAAAACCCGTCTCTAAAAACTAAAACGCGGCCGCTTAGTACAATGCCTATGTCTTTTACCTGTTCGCCTGCACGAAGCACAGCCTCACCGCGCAAAAAGGCGCGGATATTTGCATTAAGGCAGGTTAGGAGCCTAATGATTTCATCTTCTGAAATTTGTTCAAAAAGTGCAGAAGCTTTTAAAATATCAAGATATTCGTGCATGCTAACTTCCGTTGTAAATACAACTGATTTTATTTAGTAATTGTAGTACTATCAAATCATAAAAGCAATGGAGACACTGATTAATTCGGAAGCGCCGCCTTGGCGGCCACTTATGCGCCCTGCTGTGTCGCTAAAATCCCAAAATAGCGCTGCTATCTTTTCGATTTTGCTCCTTGCAGGACACAAAACTTTCTCGCCAATCCGTCACTCCTCATTTAATCAGTGTCTCCTACCGGCTATAAATGCTGATAAGCTTGTTAAATATTTTAGGAGGTATAAGAAATGCTTCGCAAGATTATTAAAATTGACGAAAACTTATGCAATGGCTGCGGCCTTTGCGTTACAGCCTGCCATGAGGGGGCGATATCTTTGGTTGATGGTAAGGCAAAGCTTATACGCGACGACTATTGTGATGGCCTTGGGAATTGTCTGCCCGTGTGCCCTACGGGCGCAATAACATTTGAGGAACGTGAAGCTGCTGCCTTTGATGAGGCTGCTGTTAAAGCAAGGATGAAGCAGGCAGAGGAAGATGTAAAGCAAAGCGCACCATGCGGCTGCCCGGGGAAGCGCGCACAAACAATAAAAAGGGTTAACCCTGAGTATAGCGAGCAGATGCCGCATGCGCAAAGGCAGCAAAGCGAGCTTGTGCAGTGGCCTGTGCAGCTAAAGCTCGTGCCTTACAATGCTCAGTACCTTAAGGGCGCACATATTACAATTGCAGCTGACTGCACTGCATATGCGTATGCGAATTTCCACAGCGAGTTTATGAAAAACCGCGTTACGCTTATTGGCTGCCCAATGCTTGATAGTGAGAGTTATGTGGAAAAACTAACGCAAATCCTGCAAAACAACGAGATTAGGAGCATTAAAGTAGTGCGAATGGAGGTTCCCTGCTGTTCGGGCATTGAAAATGCAGTTAAAGCAGCGCTTAAAAACTCCGGCAAACTCATCCCCTGGCAAATCATCACAGTTACAACAAATGGGGAGCTGCTCGAGAATTAGTCAGCACTTCCTTAACAAAAAAGGGCTTTTGCAAAAAACGCAGAAGCCCTTTTTAAATAAGTATAATGTTTAACTACGCTTATTCGAAAGTATAGCGTACTATTGGGTTTCGAGCTGCGCGCACCTCGTCCGGCCTGCCTACAGGCGTTGTTACAGGCGCTTTTTTAAGCTCCTCAGGGTTAGTTTTTGCAAGCTCTGCAATTTCGAGCATTGCATCAATAAAGGCGTCAAGCGCCTCACGGCTTTCAGTCTCTGTTGGTTCAATCATCATAGCCTCATGAACAATGAGCGGGAAGTAGACTGTTGGCGGGTGGAAGCCGCGGTCTATAAGCGCTTTTGCAATATCAGTAGTGCGTATTCCGTACTCTTCGAGCTGCCCAGGGGTTAAAACGCATTCGTGCATACAAATGCGATCGTGGGGCAGCCCGTATGTGCCTTTTAAGAAGTGCTGCACATAGTTTGCATTAAGCACTGCGTTTTCGCTTGCCTCTTTTAGCCCCTCGCCGCCTAAGGAAAGGATATAGGCGTATGCGCGCACAAGCACAGAGAAGTTGCCAAAAAAGGTCTTTATCCTGCCTATAGAAAGCGGCCTGTTATAGTCTGGCTCAACAGGAGAGCTTAAAGACGAAAACAGAGTAGGTGCAGGCAGGTAGGGGATAAGCTCTTTTTTAACGCCAACAGGCCCTGCACCCGGGCCTCCGCCTCCGTGCGGGGTAGAGAATGTTTTGTGCAGGTTGAGGTGGATTACATCAAAACCCATTTCTCCAGGGCGCGCTATACCCATTATTGCGTTTGCGTTTGCTCCATCATAATAAAGCAGGCCGCCCGCTTCATGGACGATTTTTGCTATTTCAAGAATATTGTTTTCAAAAAGCCCAAGCGTACTCGGGTTTGTAAGCATAAGCCCTGCAGTTTTGCTGCCTACACTTTTACGAAGCTCTTCAAGGTCAACGCTCCCGTCTTTTGCGGATTTTACCTCAACAGTTTCAAAGCCTGCAAGCGCAGCTGAGGCAGGGTTTGTGCCATGGCTCGAATCCGGTACGAGAATCTCTCTGCGCCCATAGTCTTCGCGGCTTTCATGGTAGGCCTTAATAATCATGAGCCCCACAAGTTCGCCATGTGCGCCTGCAGCAGGCTGCATTGTAAATTGATCCATTGCGCAGATTTCGCAAAGCTTATGGTTAAGCGCACCAATAAGCCCAAAAACCCCAAAAAGATCCTCCTCATCAAGCAGCGGGTGCAGCGAGGCAAAATAAGCGGATACTTCTTCGTTGATTTTCGGGTTATACTTCATTGTGCATGAACCAAGCGGGTAGCTGCCATTGTCTACACCGAAGTTTCTCTTCGAAAGTTTTGTATAGTGCCTAATTAGGTCGACTTCTGCAAGTTCGGGCAGCTTAATGGGTTCCTTGCCTAAAAGCTCCTCAGGCAAAAGCCCGTCAAGAGCAGGTATATCAAGCACAGGCAAATCACTGGCTCTGCGGCCCGGGTGACTTTGTTCAAATAATAGCGGCGCAGTGCTCCTCATTTTGCACACACCTCCAATACATTAAGGAACTCGTCAAGCTCTTCACGGCAGTTTGTTTCAGTAGCGCAGTAAAGAATGCCTTCATCGCCTTTGAAATAGTGCGAAAGAGGCAGCCCGCCTATAAAGCCGCGTTTACGCAAGGCAGCATTTAGGGAAGCTGAGCCCTTATCGCTTTCAATTACGAACTCATGGAAAAACGGCGAATTAAAGCGGCTTCGCATCCCGGGTATTGCAAGTATACCATCTTTAAGGTAATGCGCCTTTTGCAGGCATTGTTCCGCAACCTCCCTAAGGCCCTCTGGCCCCATTGCTGCAAGGTATACTGCAGCAGAAAGCGCACATAGGCTTTGGTTGGAGCAGATGTTTGAAGCTGCCTTTTCGCGGCGGATATGCTGCTCGCGGCCTTGGAGCGTAAGCACAAAGGCGCGGTTGCCCTCACTATCTTCAGTTTGGCCGACTATGCGCCCTGGCAGGCTTCGTACAAGCTTCTTTTTAGCTGTCATAAACCCAAGATAGGGGCCGCCTGCATTAAGCGCAAGCCCGAGCGGCTGGCCTTCGCCTACGCATATATCTGCGCCTGCATCCCCTGGGCGCACTAAAAGCCCAAGAGAAATTGGGTTTGCAACAGCAACTAATAGACCCTTGTTTTCATGTATAAGGTCTGCTGCTGTTTTAAAGTTTTCTATGCAGCCAAAAAAGTTGGGGCTTTGAATAATCACGCCTGCAGCATCTCCTGCATTTAGCTTTAGCGCTTCTAAATCCGTTATGCCCTCGCTTGTAAGCGGTAGCTCGACTAAGCTAAAGCCAGTAAAACGGGCGTATGTGCGGAGAATCTCCAAATATTCGGGGTGAAGGCCGCTTGAGCAGAGCACTTTTGTTTTGCGCGTTGCGCTCCTTAGCATTACCATTGCCTCAGCGCAGGCAGTACCGCCGTCATATACTGAGGCATTTGAAGCGTCAAGCCCTGTAAGTTCGCACATAAGCGTCTGGTATTCAAATATGCTCTGGAGCATGCCCTGGCTCATCTCTGCTTGGTAGGGCGTATATGATGTGTAAAACTCCGAGCGGGATGTAACTGCATTAACTACTGCAGGTATGTAATGGCGGTATGCGCCTGCACCACGAAAAAGCGGCAGCTCCCCTGCATTACCTATAAGGCGCTTTATATGGCGCCTTATTTCAAGCTCACTTTTGCCGTTTCCAAGCTTTAGCTCACGCTTAAGCCGCGCCTCGCTTGGAATATCCGTAAACAGCTCCTCAATATGCGAAAGGCCTATTGCTTCAAGCATTGCCTGCCTTTCTTCTGGAGTGTTGGGTACATAGCTTCTCATTGTTTCCCTCCCTTACTTTTATTGAACAAGTATGAACGCATCATACTCCTGTGCGCTAAGAAGGGCAGCTTCATCAATTTCGCTAACTCGAAAAACCGCAATATGGTTATCATATGGGGCTTCGTTTATAAGCTCGGGTTTTTCGTCGAGCGCTTCGTTTACTGAAATCACCTCTCCGGCAACAGCTGTGTAGATATTTGAAACTGCTTTTACGGACTCAACTACTGCAAAACTATCTCCAACTTCAAAAGTTTCGCCAACTGCAGGCAGCTCTACATAAACTATATCGCCAAGCTCTTGCTGCGCATGGGCTGTAATGCCAAGTTTGGCATCCTCGCCTTGAAAAAGTATCCACTCGTGTTCCTTTGTGTATTTACGGTCAGTAGGTGTCATGGGTTATACCTCCTTATAATAAATATGCATCCGCATTTATTTAACAATTATATGCGTTTGTAAAAGGGGAGGGGGGTTGCTTCTGCTTTAAGCTTGCGGCCGCGGACTGATACTTCAAACTCTTTTTCATCTTTAGCAAATCTGTTTATAAGCGCCATTGCATAGTTGCCGCCAAGAGTTGGCGAAGGCCCTCCGGATGTTGTTATGCCAACAACTTCGCCATTAAAAAGCACCTCGCAATGCTCGCGCGCAATTCCGCGCTCAAGCAGCTTTAAGCCAATTCTTACACGCTTTGGCTCGCCCATAAGCGCTTCTTTGCCAATAAAACTATCTTTATTAAGCTTTATTGCAAAGCCAAGCCCTGCTTCTTTTGGGGTGATACTTTCTGAGAGCTCATGCCCATAAAGGGGCATGCCTGCCTCAAAGCGCAAGGTGTCGCGGCTCCCAAGCCCAGAGGGGAGCCCGCCTGCATTTTGCACAGCTTTTAGGAGCGCATAAAAGACTGTATCGCCATGCTTTGCTTCGTAATATATTTCAAAGCCGTCTTCGCCTGTATACCCTGTTCTTGAAACTATTGCAGGCACACCTGCAACAGTAAGCTTTGAATTAAAGCCAAAGTTCTTTTCAGGCAGCGCAACAGAGCATAAAGGGGATAAAACTTCTTCTGCGCGCGGCCCTTGGAGCGCTACAAGGGCAAATACATCGGATTCATCCTTAATAAGCACATTTAGCCCTTCTATATTCGAGTTTATCCATTCGTAATCCTTTTTTGCATTTGAGGCATTGACTACAACAAGGTATTTTTCTTCGTTAAACATATACACAAGCACATCGTCAACAGTGCCGCCTGTTGGGTAGCACATTGGCGAATACCTAGAGTTCCCTGGTTTTAAGGTGGAAAAATCATTTGTCATAAGCCTTTGAAGAAGCTTTAGCGCATCAGGGCCTTTTATAAAGAGTTCGCCCATATGCGAAACATCAAAAAGCCCGCAATTTTCGCGCACTGCCCTGTGTTCGTCGAGTATAGAAGAGTATTGCACAGGCAGCGCCCAACCCCCAAAATCCACCATCTTCCCATGGAGTGCAAGGTGCGCTTCATATAGCGGGGTTTTCTTTAAGTTTTCAGTCATACTATCTCCTTTCTTTAGAGGCGTATTCATGCTCTATTTTTTGTGTAAGAATAAAAAATAGGCGCACTAAGCTTTCGTGCGCCTCCGTCTATTTGCCTGAGAGATTCCCCGTGAGGGTTGCCCCTTTGGCGCCTAATTGCGGCTTTCCGGAGTTCTGTCTGGGAACGGTTCTTTTGCCTGAGAGTTTCTGCTTCCCCTTCGGCGCCGCTATGCGGTCTCTCCCGTAGCCCTTCATCCAGCATATTAAATAAGATACATTGCCTTTTCTATAGGATTATATTTTGGGGCAAGGCTGTAAGCTCAAGTAGAACCCCAATACAAAGTATTGCTGCATTTAGTATATCAAGCCGGGGCACAAATGCAAGCATGCGCTTAATTAAGGCGAATTGACAGCCTGAAGTATGTGCCATTATAATTAGGCAGATATGCGCTGCGTATAGCTTCGAATATCAAAGCGGCTTACAAGAGTAAGGAGTTTAATAAATGCAACGCTCAAGCGGCATACTTTTGCATATAAACAGTTTACCCTCACCTTATGGGATTGGTACATTAGGCATGGAGGCGTATGCATTTGCAGACTTTCTTAGTGCCTCGCGCCAGCGATATTGGCAGGTGCTGCCTGTTGGCCCAACAGGGTTTGCGGATTCACCCTACCAGCCGTTTTCAGCGTTTGCAGGAAATCCCTATTTAATAGACCTTGAGCTTTTAATAAAAGACGGACTTCTTGAGCGCAAAGATGTTGAAGCGATTGGCTGGGGCAGTAATCCTGCCTTAGTTTCCTATGAGGCGCTGCATAAAAACCGATATAAGCTGCTTTACGTAGCGTTTTTAAAAGCGCGTGAAACTTATGAACATGAATTGAGCGAGTTTAAAAAGCTTCATGAGGCATGGCTCTATGACTATGCCCTGTTTATGGCTCTAAAATACGAAAACTCTATGCGCCCGTGGCAGCAATGGGGCGAAAAGCTCAGAATGCGCGAACCTGCGCTTATGCACGAAAGCGCTTTAAGGCTTGAAACAGAAATAGAGTTTCATATTTATTTGCAGTATCTCTTTTTTAAGCAATGGGCTGATTTTAAGGCATACTGCAATAAAGCAGGCGTGCTTTTAATTGGAGATATTCCCTTTTATGTTGCGCTCGACTCTTCGGATGTCTTTGCAAACCCGGAATACTTTTTGCTTAATGAGGCACGGCTGCCAATTGAAGTTGCAGGTGTGCCACCGGATTATTTTAGCAAGGACGGCCAGCTCTGGGGCAACCCCATTTATAACTGGGGGAGCCTTAAAGAAGAAGGCTATTCTTGGTGGCTTAAACGCTTAGACCTAGCAGCCTCGCTTTATGATGTTATACGAATTGACCATTTCCGAGGGTTTGAGAGCTATTACAGCATACCTTACGGTGCGCCTACTGCTGCTTTTGGCGCATGGCAAAAGGGCCCGGGTATGGATTTTATAGGCACGCTCAAAGCAGAGTTTAAAGACCTGCCTATTATAGCTGAAGACCTTGGCTTTTTAAGTGAAGATGTGCGAAGCCTTTTAAAAGAAAGCGGGTTCCCTGGCATGAAGGTGCTGCAGTTTGCCTTTGAAAAAAGCGAGCCTTCAAGCTATCTGCCCCATACATACAGCACAAACTGCGTATGCTATACAGGCACACATGATAATACTACTGCAATGGGCTGGGTTCATGAGGCAGACCCTGAGGAAGTTGGGTTTGCTGTTGACTATCTTGGGCTTAATGCAGCAGAAGGGCTTAACTGGGGGCTCATACGCGGCGGCATGTGCTCTAAAGCAATGCTCTTTATTGCACCAATGCAGGATTTGCTTGGGCTTTCTTCTAAAAGCCGCATGAATACGCCTGGCACTTTAGAAGGCAACTGGCAGTGGCGCCTTCGACCATTGGAAGCCGGGCGCTGCCTTAGTGAAAAAATTGCATACTATACAAGAATGTACGGGCGGGGTTAATTAAGTTAAACTATGTGGAACATCATTTCCCCGTAAGAGGGGAGCGGCCAAAAGTCTTTATCAACTATGCGCTCAAGCTCATCTGCAGCAAAGCGGAGGTTTTTCATTAAAGGAAGTACGTTCTCACGCATAGCAAGCGCCCTTGAATGGGTGTTGTCCTCAAGCGCTTCTTCATTTTGAAGCGCACAATAAAGCGCTTCAATTGCTTCATCCATTAGTTCAATATTCACACAGAGCCTGTTAAGCAGGCGCTTTTTTGCCGCTGTTTCAATGCCCGCATTTTTTGTTTCGTTATATGCCTTTGCAATCTCCCCGCAAAAGCGAATGCAGGCAGGCAGGATTTTTTGCTTTGCTACTTTGAGCATAGTTGTTGCCTCAATTCGCGCCATTTGAACAAACCCATAGAGCGCGATGTCGCGCCGCGCTGTAAGCTCCCCAGGGGAAAACACGCAATGGCGCTCAAACACCTTTTGCACTTTTTCCTGTGACATAATGCAAATTGCATCAACAGTGCTGCTAATATTTTCGAGCCCTCTTCTTGCGGCTTCGTCAGTCCACTCTTTAGCGTAGTTGTTGCCGTTGAAGATTACCCTTCCATGTTTGCGGATAAGCTCCCCTGCAATTTCTCCCCATGCCTTTTGAGGGTCTTTTGAGCGTTTAAGCTCCTTACCTATTCTGTTTAGCATTTCAGCTACAATTGTGTTGAGCACAGTATTAGGAAGGCCGATTGACTGCGAGGCGCCCACCATGCGAAACTCAAACTTGTCGCCTGTAAAGGCGAACGGCGAGGTCCTGTTGCGGTCTGCATCGTCTTTATGGAGCACTGCAAGCGTTGAAACGCCAGTGTACATTTGCTCTTTTGCGCGAAGTTCGCCAGAGTTGCCTGATGCAAGCCCCAAAAGTTCGTTATATAGCTTTGTGCCTGTAAAGACTGAAATAATCTGCGGCGGCGCTTCATGGCCGCCAAGCCTGTGTTCATTGCCAAGAGTTGCGCATGCCATTCTAAGTGCAGGCGAGTATTCATCAACAGCAGCAATAACTGCAACAAGGAAAGTATAAAAGATTTTTGCCGCATGCTCGATTTTACCCGGCTTTAAAAGGTTAATTCCTGTGTCTGTCATTAAGCTCCAGTTATTATGCTTGCCGCTGCCATTTACGCCGTGGAATGGCTTTTCGTGCAGCAGGCATACAAAGCCGTGGTGCCCAGCCACTTTGCGCATAAGCTCCATAATAAGCTGGTTGTGGTCTGTTGCCACATTTGCTGAAGCATAGAGCGGCGCAAGCTCATACTGTGCAGGCGCAGTTTCGTTATGCTCTGTTTTTGCAGGCACCCCAAGCCGCCAAAGTGCAATGTTAAGCTCGTTCATAAAGCCTGTTACACGCTCTGGAGTTGAAGCGTAGTATTGATCTGAAAGCTCCTGCCCTTTAGCAGGCGGCGCGCCAAAAAGCGTTCTGCCTGTGTAGACTAAATCCTTCCGCTTAAGAAAGTGGTGTTTATCAACTAAAAAGTATTCCTGCTCACTTCCAACAGTCGGAATAACGCGTTTTACATCATTTATGCCCAAAAGCTTAAGCACTGTTACAGCCTCTCGTGAGAGCGCCTCCATAGAGCGCAAAAGCGGCGTTTTTTCATCAAGCGCCTCACCCGAAAAGGAGCAAAACGCAGTAGGTATATAAAGGCAGCAGCTGCCATGACCATCCTGTTTTACAAAGGCTGGCGATGTACAATCCCAAGTTGTATAGCCGCGTGCTTCAAAAGTAGCGCGAAGCCCGCCTGAAGGGAAGCTTGAGCCATCCGCCTCGCCGCGAATAAGCGCCTTGCCTGAAAATCTAAGAATAGGGTCTGAGTTGAGTGACTTTATTTCAAGAAAAGAGTCATGCTTTTGCGCTGTTGAGCCTGTCATAGGCTGGAACCAGTGCGTATAGTGGGTAGCTCCTTTTTCAAGCGCCCAGTCCTTCATTGCATTAGCAACAGCATCTGCAACTTTGTATTCAAGCTCACTGCCCTCATCTATGGTGCGCCTAAGTGCAGCATAAATTTCCGGGTTAAGGCGGTTTTGCATTATTGCATCAGAAAACACGTCACAGCCGAAGCACTCGAGCGGGTGCTGATGTTCCATATATTGCCTCCCAGTTAAGCTCTTGAAAATACGATACCACAACGCTCTCTATACAGCAAGCGCACAATGAATTCAAGAAAACGCGCTTCATTTTCAGTAAACAAGTTTAGCTTTTATGCATATGCAGTTATAAGGCGGAGTATATCGCATGCTTACCTTGAATTGCTGCTGCTGTGTTTGTATACTAAGCATAATTGCAGCTTGTGTTTTTTATACTTAGCATAAGCGTAAAAGGGGGAGAAGAAAATGGAAGATGCGCGTACATACCTGCTCGGCCGCTTTAAGGCAGAGGGGGATTATGACTTTTTGCCTGAGGGCGTACTCGAAGAAATGCTTGCTAAGCTTCTTGAGCTTGATGGCGACTTTATGCGCCAAACCGGGGTTGAGCTTGGTGAGCCTTATGATGATGACGCTGCCTGCGATGCGCTTTTTGAAGGCATGGTGCCTGCCTTTTCGCAATGGCGCATGTACCTGATGCGGCTTGTTGAGGATTATCTTGACTATAACGAAGAATACTTAGAGAGTATAGACGCAATAGAGTGGGAATAAGCGTTTGACGCTTCTCTATAAAAACAGTGCAATTCTTTGTAGAGGCGAAACTCTAAGGCGCACCCTGCCGTCAAGCGCTTCTAAAGGGATGCAGCCTAAGTTCGGGTCTCGGCTGTCTTGGCTGCAGCTTCTGCTATCGCCAAGCACAAACACAGCATCCTCCGGCACTTCTATCTGCAGAAAACCCTCTGCATCTGTCGGCGAATAGGCGTTTTCGTCAAGCATAAGCCCGTCTATATAAATTCGCCCATCAACAATAGAAACAGTTTCACCTGGGAGCGCAATAACGCGCTTAATCAGCTCCCCAAACATAGATGTGCGAAAAACAACCATGTCTCCGCGCTGCGGCGCCCATAAGTAGAGCGTAAAACGGTCTATTAAAAGCACTTCATCTGCAATTAGGGTAGGCGCCATTGAGCTGCCGCTTACGCGCACAGGCCAAAACGCAAAAAAGAACACAACTGCAAGCACTAAAAACGCCTGCGTTAAAATGAATAACCAGGAATAAAAGCTGTTTTTCGCATATTCTGCTTTATTCAACTCGGAGCGTTTAAGCATTGTGGGCCTGTTTTAGGGGTATTCTACTGGCTCAACCTTTCTAAGTCTGTTAAGCGGCCACATAATTGCAACAGTGTGGCCAATAAGTTTTTCATAAGGAATGGGGCCTATAAACTGCTCCCTGCTGTCGCTGCTGTGGTTGCGATTATCCCCCATTACAAAAACTGAGTTTTCAGGAACAATAATTGGCTGAAGGTTGCCTCGCATATAGTCATGCCAATACGCCTCTTCGTTTAGAGGGGTTCCGTTAATATATACTTCGCCATCCCAAATATAAAGTTCCTCGCCAGGGAGCCCGATAATTCGCTTTACGAACTTTTCTTTGAAGCCTGGGTATTTGCAAACCACAATTTCGCCGCGCTTTGGCGCCCTAAGCGCATAGCTGACTTTTTCAACTACCATGCGCTCGCTGTTAAAGAGCGTCGGGTACATAGACTCACCTTCAACAATTACAGGCTCACCTATAAATGCGCGTACAGCAAGCGCAATAAGCAGCACTTTTGCAAGGTAGAGCAGAAAATCAAGGTTCATGGCACGCTTATAATCACTATCATTATTATGGAGTTCTTCAGCAGCATTTTTAAGCGTCATTAGCTCTTGCCTGTTCAACCGCCCGCTCTTCATATTTCTTCCTTTGCTGAGCTGATTTTAATCTGTTAGGCTGAGCAGCCTCATTTGTCTTCCGCTTTATTTATGAGGCGCTTGCTTCTTCGAATAAAGTCTGCACGGTCCATCATTACTATGCGGCCGCATGCTTTGCATTTTATTTTAATGTCTGCGCCTACTCGAATAATTGTCCATTCGTTTGTACCGCAGGCATGGGGCTTGCGCATTGTTACACAGTCGTAGAGCTCGAAATTCTCAACCATTGAGCTATAACCCCATTTTAATTACCAAAAGGTGTTTAGCGTAAAGCCGGCTAAATATCAATCGGCGCAGGAATAAATTCCATTATTGCTTCAACAAAGCGCGTGCCCTTTTCTTCATGCATAAGGTGACCTGCATTTCGTATAATGGAAAAATGCGCGTTTTGCATTGCTGCATGGTAAAGCTCGCTGCTCTCTGGTGCATGCCATTTATCTTCCGCTCCCCAGAGTATAAGCGCTTCAGTTTCGATTGTTCGAAGCTCCTTGTGAACTTCAAGCTCATCAAAATTTACAGCAGAAAGCTGTATAGCGCGGCGGGAGTTTGTATCTGCAATTGTGGAATAAACATTTTCGAGCATTTCGGTGTTTATATTTGTTAAATCGAAGAAACACTCAGAAAGCGCGCGTTCAACTGTGCGCCTGCTGTAAAGCCTTGACGCTATAACGCCAAAGAGCGTGCTTTGGAGCATTCGAATAGCAAGGGGCATTTCAGGCGTAACCCCGCCTGGGGAGGAAAGCACAGCTCTGCCTACTCGCTCAGGGTGCTTTATTATAAAGTCGAGCGCATATAGCGCACCAAGCGAAAAGCCCACTATGTGGGCGCTTACAATTCCTTTTGCATCCATAAACAAGCGTAAAGACTCTGAGTGCTCTGCAATTGTATAGTCAAACTGATGCGGGCGTGAGGAATAGCCATGCCCGAGAAGGTCAACAGCAATAACCCTGTAATGCTCAGAAAGCGAGTTGAACACATTGCGCCATGTGTAAAGGCTTTGACCAGGGGAATGTATAAGGAGCATAGGCTCGCCAACCCCTGCCTCAAAATAATGTATACGCGCTTCTTCCGGCGTTTGCGTTCCGTTTTTATCAAGAAAACCGGGCAGCTCAATTGTAGCATACTCACCCGTATGCTCTGAATTAATAAACTTCTTAACCTGAAGTGCGAGGGTCAAATCTTACCTCCCCGCATGCGCCATATTTGCATGCCAGTCGTAGTGAGTGCATAAGCCGTATTTTAGTTTATAGCTATTTTATTCTACATTGTTTAAATACGTAATGCAACCCGTCTTAATAAGCAGCTGTGAACGTACAATGAATATTCGGCTCACCCTATTTGCTAAGAGCTTCTGTATGGGATACAATGTTTTCTAATAAACCGTATGCGCATATTACATCATTCTTAAAGTGCGCTGAATAATCAACCATGCTGCAAAGCGTGATGAATTAAACAGCAGCGCGCTGAATAAAACTGTTAAGTAGCTAAGTGCAGGTGAAGTAATGCAAAGGCGGCAGGTACAAAGGCGCAGTCGGCGCACACTAATTGTAAGCACAAAGGCGCGAGCCGTTCTTCTTTTTGTATTGGGCGCACTTACGCTTGCGCTTCTTGTATTTTTGCTTCGACCCTCAGCTCAGCTTTTAAATATGCCTGAAATAGCTGCAAGCCAGCGCAAAGGCGTACTGCGCGCAGGTGTCCTCGCGGATGTAGTGGGTTTTTCAGAAGATGGCGAAGGGCTTGAAGTTGCGCTTGCAAGTGCGCTTGCAAAGCGTATTTTCCCTGATATGGAGCCCTCAGCTGCACTTGAGCTTGTGCCTGTTAACGCATATACAGCTCTGCCCAAGCTTTTAAGCGGAACTATCGATATTGCGTTTGCTATGCAGCGAAACACAGGCGATAAAGCCTATGCCTACTCAGGAGCATACTATACTGACCCAATCTATATGCTTTTTCGCGCAGGTGAGGAAAATGTGCAGCTTATAAAAAGACGAGTAGGGCTTATAGAATCAAGTGCAGCTGATACTGTGTTTAAGCAGTATAATGAAGAAAGCAAAGCTGAGCTTGAAGCATGTTATTATGCGTCATACCCGGATTTAATAAATGCTCTTAAAAATGGCGCTATTGATGCTGTTGCTATACTTGGCGCTTTTGTTGATGAATATGTTGATGAGGGCATTGTAAGGGGCGAAATAAGCATAGGCTCAGTTGGATATGTTGCAGTTTCGAGTGCAGATACGCCTGCATTTGCGCTTCTTGCGGATACTTTAATTACCCAAATGCAAAAAGACGGTACGCTTCGAGCGCTCATGTTAAAATATGGGCTCTAACCTCAGCAGGAAGCTTCAAGTTAGGAGGAGGTTAAATGCGAAGCCTTTTTAGGCAAAAGCGCACAAGACCAAGCTTAAAGAGCATACTCTGGCTGCCTGTTACTGTACTATTTGCTGCAGTCGCACTGCTGTTTATTTTCCGCGTGCTGCCCTTTGGCGTTCAAACCGAAAAACCTGCCACACCTCTGCCTGCTTTAACACCTAAAGCGCAAACAGAGAAGCTAAATACGCCTATAAGTGAACCCTCGCCTGAACCTTCGGCCGAACCTCCGCCTGCTGTAGTCGAAAACAATGAGCCGGATGAGGGCGTTTTAAAAACCTCTTTTGGGAAACCGCTGTTTCCCCCAAACACTCGTTACGAGCTTGCATGCGAACTTCGCACTTCACACGACAGGCTATATGCAAAGCTTCGGGTTTTATACGAAAACACAACTGAGGATACGCTATATGAGCTTGTGTTTCACCTGCCGCCAAATGCAAAGGCTGCTTCTTCAGGTGCACAAGCTTTAGAAAATTCATATCCGCATACAACAGGCTCAAGCGGCATCATAGTTTCCGCTGTAAGCTTAAATGGCGAGCTTGTGTTCTACCGCGTTTCAGATAATGGAATGCGGCTTTATGTGCCATTTGTTAAAGAGCTTTTACCTGGTGAGCAAGCAGAAGTCTTTATAGAGTTTGTGCTTGATATTCCAAAAACAGATGCGCGGCTTGGAAGAACTGAGCTCGGCTATCAGCTTGGGAACTTTTTACCCATTCTTGCAGTTTATCAAGATGGCGCATGGGCAGCAGAAAAGTTCGGCTATTATCCTACTGGTGACCCTTATTATAGCGAAACTGCGGATTATGCAATTGCATTTGCATACCCAGAAAATCTTTCGCTTATTTGTAGCGGCAGCATAATAAACAGCAGGCTTGAAAGCGGCATTGTAACGAGTTATATCGCAGCTTCAAAAGTGCGCGAGTTTGCATGCATGCTTGGCGAACGAATGCTTCCTGCGTCAGACACATATAAGGGCATAAAACTTAATGCACAAGCTCTAAGCGATAAGAGCGCAAAAAAAAGCCTTGCAATTGTAAAAAAGGGGCTTGAGGCGCTTACCCCTGTACTTGGGGAGTATCCTTACAGTACCCTTAATATAGCGCAGGTTGAAATGCGTTATGCAGGCATGGAATACCCGGGTTTGCTTATGGTTCAGCGGATGCTGTATTTACCTGGGCGTGAGGCTGAGCTTGAGCTGACTATTGTGCATGAGCTTATTCACCAGTGGTTTTATGCAATTGTAGGGAATGACCAAATAAACGCGCCCTGGCTTGACGAAGCGCTTACGAGTTACCTAAGCCTTGAATACTATGGCCTCATAGGCGAAAAGAAAATATATGACGGGCTTGTGCAGCGCTATTTAGGCGAGCGTGCAAATCTCGGGCGCCGCATAGATGGCAGCCTTTTGGACTATGCGAATGAAGATGAATATGTAAACTCTGTTTATTGGCGGGGCGCAAAGCTTTTTCATGAGCTTAGGCAAAAGATAGGCGACGAGGCTTTCTTTAATGGCATTCGCAGCTATATTAAAAGCAATGCCTATAAAATTGCAGTTAAAGCTGACTTAGTAAACGCATTCGAACAAGAAAGCGGCAAAGCGCTTATAGCCTGGTTTGACGACTATTTAAAGCCACCCAAAGAGGCAGCCCCACTTGAAGGGGCTGCTTTTATGCCGCAATAATCAAGGCCCTGCATAAGGGCCGAAAACTGAAAGGAAATGCAATGAGGCTGGACAAGTACCTAAAGGTATCGCGCCTGATTAAACGCAGGACAGTCGCAAATGACGCTGCATCTGCAGGCAGAGTTATGCTAAATGGCCGCGAGGCAAAACCGTCTGCACAAGTTAAGGTAGGGGATGTGCTGAGCATGCGCTTTGGTGAGCGTGTTGTACGCGTAAAGATAGTTTCCGTAAATGAGAATGCTTCAAAAGCGGATGCTACCAGCCTGTATGCCCTTGTGGAGGGTGATGTATGAGCACAGTTACAGGCATATTGCTTTGTGCGGGCGAATCAAGAAGACTCGGCTTCCATAAGCTCGTATATAGGCTTCCAAACGGGAAAACGCCTATGTCAATGAGCCTTGAAGCGCTTATGCGCGGTGGGGTTGACAATATAATTATTGTAGTAAACGAAGCTACTCGTTCCCACGCTGAGGAGCTTTCTTCACGTTTGGGCGTACATACTGTGCTGTGCAAAGGCGGAGAAACGAGGCAGGAATCCGTATACGAGGGGCTTAAGCATGTTAGCTCAGGCATTGCGCTTATTCATGACGCTGCACGCTGCATGGTGCGGCCAGGGCTTGTGCGTGCCTGTATAGACAGCGCACGCCTCTATGGAAGCGGAGTTGCTGCAATTCCTGTGCGCGATACAGTGCTTTTGGTAAATGAAGATGGCGCAAAAATCGGCGCTCTACCCCGCGAA
Source organism: uncultured Oscillospiraceae bacterium (assembly GCA_964461335.1). Lineage (GTDB taxonomy): Bacteria > Bacillota > Clostridia > Christensenellales > CAG-138 > JAKJBL01. The sequence goes on along the minus strand of CAYWTY010000026.1, from coordinate 4,212 downwards.
AAACTGCTCCATACACAAACGCCCCAAGTCTTTAATAAAGAAATTATCCTAAAGGCGTATGAGCAGGCGCTAAAAGAAGGCAGGTCTGCAACTGATGATAGTACCCTCTATGCTGCCTTTGGCCAAACTGTGCGCTTTGTGCCTGGCTCTGTTGACAACCGCAAGCTGACAACTGCAGAAGACATTGCATGGCTTGAGGAACAGGTCTGCGCTGCTGCTGCAGGCCTTGGCTGCCAGGCAGGGCTGAGGGTTGGCTGCGGGGAGGATGTGCATTTGCTTACAGAGGGGCGTAAGCTTGTGCTTGGGGGTGTGCCTGTGCCTTTTGAAAAGGGGCTTTTGGGGCATTCGGATGCTGATGTGCTAACCCACGCACTTATGGATGCTTTGCTTGGCGCAGCAGGTGTTGGTGATATTGGAATACAGTTTCCGAATACTGATGCAAAATATAAAGATATTTCAAGCCTCACCCTTTTGGGTAAAGTAGGTGAGCTTCTCCGTAGCCTTGGCTATGGCATACGCAATGTAGATATAACAGTTGTAGCACAAGAGCCTATGCTTACGCCCTACTTCCCTAAGATGCGGGAACTTCTCGGCCTTGCGCTTAGGCTTGACGCAGGCAGGATTGGGCTAAAAGCAACAACAACTGAGGGTGCAGGCCCCGAAGGGCGGGGGGAGTGTATACGCGCAAATGCAGTTGCCCTGCTCTATACGCTTTAAACAAAAAAATGCAGCTCATATGCTGCATTTTTCTTAAGTGCCTGCTTTATTCTTAGGTTGCTATTTTTCTAAAACTATGCCGAGCACTTCGAGGTTTAGTGCATCAACTGCATACTCTATGCCTGTTTGCTCATCGCGCTTTAGTTTTATTAAATAAATGGATTGCAGCTTTACCTCATATTCTTCGCTTTTATCAAGCGGCTTTATTATATAGCTAATGTTTTCTTCGTAAGAAATTTGCGCACCAAAAGCCTCAGACAATTCGTAGCCAAGCACATCTAAAAGTGTGTAAAGCGCAGTATCTTCATTTATGGCGCTACCCTCGACTAAGCTATTTTCCTGCGGCGGCATTTCAGCCCTTAGCCCGGGTGCAGCTAACTCGCCTTGTAATCCTGCTGCTTCTTCGGGCGCTGCAAACATTCGGGCTTCATCATTAGCTGCAGCATAAGGCTGAGCGTCAGGGGGCATAGCTGCAGGTGCAGGCACAGCCTCTTTTGTGCCCATAAACAAGGTGCGTATCCCAAAAAGGAGTACAAAAACTGCTGCTGCGCCTGCAAACGCCAGGCTAAGCCTGTTGAGCCGTATTGCCCTATGCTTTTTTAAAGCTGTTAATTCGTATGTTTGTGCAAACCTTATATTAGTTTCGCTTTTTGCAAGCTTTAACAGCTCCTGCTTCCACTCATGAAGCGGGAGCGCATCGTTTTGCGCTTTTGCGCACTCGCGAAGCAGCTTGTCTATTTCCGTATCTTTAAGTTCATAGTTACGCATACAGCCCGCCTCCTTTCAGCAGTTGTTTTTTTATAAGCTCACGGCCGCGCGACATACGCGACTTTAAGGTGCCTTCATTCATTTGCAAAAGCGCGGCAATTTTTTTATAGTCAAGTTCCGCAAAATAGTAGAGCATAATAGGCTCGCGGTATTTTTTGGGGAGCGCTCTAACAGCCTTTTGCACTTCGTTTGAAGTTTCTTTGCTCTCTGTAAGCACTTCCGGCCCTTGCGCAGGGTCTGCCACAGCATAGCCTGCATCTTCTGTAGGGATGCTGCGCTTGTTGCGCCTTAGTATATCTATGGAGCTGTTTACGCCTGCTCTGTAGAGCCATGCACGCCTTTGCTCAGCGCTTAACCCTTCAAGCGTTTCAATATGCCTTAGCGCATTTAGGAAGACATTTTGCACAGCGTCCTTAGCCGAGTCGCTATTGCGTGATACGCTGTAAGCAGCCCAGTAGACAGTCTTTGCGTGCGTTTCATAGAGCTCTTCGAGGAAGCTTTGCATGCGCATTGATTAAGCAGCGCATATGCGCGCTCAAACCTTTCTTTAATCCTGCGTTATTAAAATATCGCATATTTATAATAACAGCAGGCAGGCTGCATTGCAATGCAGCCGAATTTAAAGCTGGTTTGTAACCCCTGTAAAGAGCACCTGTGCACCTGCCTCAGGCGTCCACTTATGGAGCACGAACGCAAAGGGGCGGTCGCAGACCATTGAAAACGGCTCAGTAGGCGCAGGTAGGGATGTGCGAGATATCATCTGCACTGTAACAGCAGCAGCAGTTGTGCCCTTTTCGTCAACAGTGATTGTTGCCTGGTGCAAAGAGGCGGATATATAGGCCTCAATATCCTCTGCAAGTTCATCAAGGGGCAGCTTAATTGAGTCAAACAGCGGCACGCCAAGGTCTTTAAGTGCTTCTGTAAGCTCAAAATCCGAAAACAGCTCAAACCTGGGCAGGAGCAGCTTGCCTGTATTTGGGCCAATGCCCTCAAGAATGCTTTTGAAGCTGTTTGCATTCATGCCGCTAAGAAGCGCATCTGCGTCTTTATTCTTTGGCAGCATTATTAAAAGCCCGCCGCCGCCAACAAATTCGAGGTTCACTGCCTGAAGCGTGTCATCTTCATAATAGGGGATGGCATCGCCTTCACGCTTCATGAATTTTGCAAGCGCATCGCCTTTTGTTCCCTTAAATGTCATTTCCTCAGTATCAGCTTCATTAAACTCCTGTGCCCAGCGGTCAGAAAAATAAAGGGCATTAGCAAGCGCTGCAATAGTATCACGCGGAATTTCTTTTACTATGTCATCAATAAGCCCGTTTGTATGGTCGCTTGCCCATTTATTTATGGCGTCTATTGAAGAAGGCTTAGAAAAGTCCACATTCATTGCAGTCCCTCGGTAATAATCCAAAAACGCTTGAGCAAAGTCTTTTTTGAGCGCAGCGTTTTTATCAACAAAAACTGCGTTAGCTATTGCGAGCGGGTTGTGCGAATTTTCATCCTTACCTTCATTGCCTGTAAGCATGTAGAGCATGCGCGAAACAGATTCGTTTATATCCTTAACGCTCATGTCTTCAGCATTTATTGCTTTAAGAAGCTCAGGCAGTACATCGGCATTTGTAGCATTTGAAAGCGCTGCAAGCGTCATCCAAACTGAAAACGGTGAAAGCACCGAGTTCTCGCCTTTTTTGAAAAGAGATGCTGAAAGCTTAAACGCAAACTCATTTGCGCTGCTGCCTGCTTCAGGTAATGTCTTTTCAAAATCAGGTACAATAAGAGGCTTAGCGCCTAAGAGCGTTGGCATAATCAGCGCTTGGCCGTTTACTGGTGCAGCCGGCTCTACCTCAGGGGTTTGAGGCTGTTTAGGAGCCTCGGGCAGAGGCGCCTGGCTTGCGCACCCCAAAAGGAGCATTGCGCAAAGCGCGAGTGAAATAACGCGTGTTATTGGTTTCATGTAAATTCCTCCTTATCTTAAGCAGAAGCTTTTCGCCTGCACCCTTTATACGCATCAGATTAAAGCATGGTTGCATAATGGCACAAAAAGTTTACAAACGTATTCTGTTGGGCATACTATGCCCGAAACAAGCGGGTAAAACTGCAGAACTTGCAGAATAATATCCGCAAAATGCAAAAGGAGGATAAAGATGAAACGTATACTGTGCATAGGCCTCGCTCTGCTCTTGACTTTTGCGCTTTGCGCATGCGGCCGCAGAACGCCGCCTACGCCAAGCCCCATCCCTTCAGCAAACCCTGCGCCTAACCCTGCAATTACACCTAATGATGCTGGCGGTACCGGTACAGGGGGCAATGCGGGCGGAACAAGCGGAACTAATGGAACTGAAGGCACAGGCGGCACTGGCACAGGCACAACAAGCACAACCATACCCAACTTTTCAGAAGGAACAGAAGTGCTTGAAGCAGATGTGCCAAACATAAAGTCCGCTCTTCAGGAAAAATACGAAGGTGCAAAAATTAAGCGCATAACGCATGGCATGCAGAACAATAACCAGGTTTATGTTATAGAATATACGAACCAGGATGGCAAGCATGAAACCACTTATATAGCGCCTGATGGTACATTTTTAACAAGTGATTCTATCCCTGCTCAAAAAACAGACTAAGCTTGGGGAGCATTTTAAAAAGGGTCTGCGCATTTTTGCAGCAGACCCTTTTTCGGCTCTACACTAAAGATTGGGGTAAGGGAGAAAAATAGAGAAGCATAACGCTTCG
>CAYWTY010000025.1:0-21963 GCA_964461335.1 uncultured Oscillospiraceae bacterium | reverse complement strand
TTTTTTGTGGGAAGACAATTTAATGCGCGATTTAAAGAAATAACACGCTTACAAACATTTTTTCACAACCCGGCTAAAAAGCAGTTGACAAACCTTTTATTCATTAGTATATTATAAATATCTTATATTCTTATAAGTTGCTGCAGTTATGCCTGCAACGAAAGGAAAGGAATGTAAATTGGAACAGAAATCCAGGTACATTGCAAAACTTCTTAAGGTTCTTGCAAATGAATATAGGCTGCTCATCCTTTGTGAACTCATAAAGGAACCTAAAACTGTCAGCACTCTTGGCGAGAAGGTTAATAGCATTTCACAATCCGCCTTATCGCAGCATTTAGCGCTTTTAAAAGCGCACGGGATACTCGACAGCTCAAAATCCGGGCAAAATGTTACATACTTCCTCGCTGATACTCGTGTACAAGAAATCATCGCACTGCTCAAAAAATATTATTGCGATACAGACGAATAATAGTGCCAAAGAAACCGAAGCGCAGGAAATTTGCGCCTCTTCGAAATGGATGGCTTTGAGTTGATTATTTAATTAGAGATTATAATGATTTCCGATAGGAAATTAAAAAAAGCGCAGCTTAAGGATAATAACAGGAGGACTCTATATGGGCAAGAAAATCTTAATTGTCGGCGGGGTTGCCGGGGGCGCGAGCTGTGCGGCGCGCTTGCGTCGTTTGGACGAAACTGCACAAATAATTCTTTTCGAGCGAGGCAAATACATTTCCTACGCAAATTGCGGGTTGCCCTACCATGTCGGCAATGTCATAAAGCATAGAAATTCACTCTTACTCGTCTCACCGGATACAATGCGTGCTAAATATAATACGGATGCACGCATACAGCAGGAAGTAATAGAGATTAACCGTAGCGAAAAGACAGTTACAGTCAAAAAGGCAAACACAGGCGAAACATATACAGAAAGCTATGATACGCTTGTCTTAGCAACAGGGTCTTCACCTGTAAAGCCCCCAATTCCAGGGATTAAATCCAAACGCATCATGACCCTTTGGACTGTTGAAGATACTGACCGCATACGCAACTATATAAAAGAAAACAGTGTTAAAAACGCTGTTGTCATAGGCGGCGGGTTTATAGGGCTTGAAATGGTTGAAAACCTGCATCACATAGGGCTTAATGTGACTTTAGTTGAAGCGCTTGATCAGGTTATGGCGCCGCTTGACTTTGAGATGGCGCAGCTTCTCCACGAACATCTTGAGCAGCAGGGCGTTGCACTTCATCTTTCGGATGGCGTTTCTTCCTTTGAAGATGATGAAAACAGTGCGCAAGTCAGCGTAGTTTTAAAAAGCGGCAAAAGAGTTTCAACTGAGCTTATCGTGCTTTCAATAGGCGTATATCCAAACAGCGAACTTGCAAAAGCAGCAGGGCTCGAAACCAACAGCCGCGGCGGCATCATAGTAAGCGACACAATGAAAACATCTGACCCGAACATTTACGCAGTAGGCGATGTAATTGAGGTTGAGGATTTTATAAGTAAGGCTCGCGCTATGATTCCGCTTGCCGGGCCTGCCAACAAGCAGGGGCGTATTGCAGCAGACAATATAGCTGGTGGCAACGAAAAATACGATGGAACGCAGGGCACATCCATTGCAAAGGTTTTTGAAATGGCGGCAGCCTCAACAGGCCAGAACGAAAAGACGCTTATCCGAAACGGCTTGGTTCAGGGTAAAGATTATGAAACTCTCATAATCACGCAAAACTCTCATGCATCCTACTATCCGGGTGCTGTGCCAATGTATATCAAGCTGATTTTCGCAAAGAATGGGCAAAAGATTTACGGCGCACAGATTGTAGGCGGTGAAGGGGTTGATAAGCATATTGGCACACTCGCAGTTGCAATAAGGCTCAATGCAACTGTGGCTGACCTTAAGCGGCTCGAGCTTGCTTACGCGCCCCCATACTCCTCAGCAAAAGACCCTGTAAATATGGCAGGCTTTGTCGCTGAAAACATTTTAACAGGCAAAGTTGTGTTCTCACCATGGGATCTTGACGTAACTGCAAAGGACATAGTTGCGCTCGACATACGCGAGGATGCTGAACTCGCGATTTATGAACTGCCAAAATACAAGCACATCCCCCACGGGCAGCTTAGAGAGCGCCTGAATGAGCTTGACAGAAACAGCGAAATTGTTACTTTCTGCACTATTGGAGTGCGTTCTTACAATGCAGCCCGTATTCTTATGGAAAATGGGTTTAAGAATGTAAGGGTTTACCCAAGCGGCACTAGATACTATCAAACCATACACTATAAAGAAAGCGAAGTGAGACCTATGACTGCATTACCTGTTGATGACTACGGCAATTTACTGCTGCCTAAAGTGCAACTGCGTACGCGCCTTGACTGCAGCGGCATGCAATGCCCAGGCCCGATTATGAAAGTGTTTGAGGCAATGAAAGACCTTGCGCTTGGCGAAATGGTTGAGGTAACCGCTTCAGACCCCGGCTTTGCACGCGACATTGCAGCCTGGGCGCGCAGAACCGGCAATACCTTAGTCTCAAATGAAACCCGGGATGGGGAGTATGTTGCAGTTGTGCAAAAGGGTGATGTTCAGTATACAAAACTCGAACAGCTTGCAAAGGCGCAAACGGATATTGACGGCAAGACTATTATTGTTTTCTCCGGCGACCTTGATAAGGTCTTAGCTGCATTTATTATTGCAAACGGCGCAGCCTCAATGGGGCGGCCTGTAACAATGTTCTTCACCTTCTGGGGGCTCAATGTGCTTCGCAGGCATAGTAAAGTGAAGGTAGATAAAACCTTTATAGAGGCTATGTTCGGTGCAATGATGCCGCGCGGCACAGAAAAGCTCAAGCTCTCCAAAATGAATATGATGGGCCTGGGAACATCCATGATGCGAGGCATTATGAAGAAAAAGAACGTATCCTCGCTTGAAGAGCTCATTAAAAAAGCGCAGGAGAACGGCGTCAAAATCGTTGCCTGCACTATGAGCATGGATGTTATGGGCATAAAAAAAGAGGAGCTCTTAGATGGGATTGACTATGCAGGCGTAGGAACATACCTTGCAGATGCCGAAGAATCAAACGTCAACCTGTTTATTTAGCGAACAACAAGCCGTATTTATCAAAAGTTCAATACAAGGGGGGGCAGCCTGAAGTATTCGGGTTGCCCCCCTTTGAAATTAAATTGCGCTGCTGCAGTTATATGTGCAGCAATACCCATTTAGCTTAAGCATTCAATATACCACATTACAAAAATGCTATTCATGCCAAATTTCTATTGAAAGGTCGGTAAGGGGGTAGCAGCTGTGCATGCAGCCTTGTCGCTGACCCTCCGGTTGTGAAGAAGCAAGCCTGAAAATATATAATCTCAAGACAGTTTAGAAAGCTACGTGCTGTGGCTTAGCCACTAACCAGATAATAACCCGCAACATGCCGTATTGCAAGCATTATTTTAAATTACATATTGCGAAATGCCCGATAGTTATAGTATAGTTAATTATCAAAATTTCAACCCTTGCATATACCGCAAGGACAACGGAGTATTCAGCATTGCAAAAGTTTAAACCGAAAAGCATACGAAGCCAAGTCGCAATGGAAATTGAAAACCTAATTTTTTCAGGCAGCTTAAAAATCGGCGAAAAGCTGCCACCGGAAAGAGAGTTGGCGCTTGAGTTTGGGGTTAGCAGAAGCCTAGTAAACTTAGCAATTCTTGATCTTGAAAGCATTGGCTTCTTAAAAACCATTCCCCGTCAAGGTACATTTGTTGCGGATTATATAAACGAAGGAACGCCACAAATGCTGCTTTCACTTATGGTAAACGGCGTATCCAACACCACAGCTGTTGAACTGTTTGCAAGCCTTATGGAAACACGAATTTTGCTTGAAAACGAATGCGCAAAGCTCGCAGCTCATAATGCATCCACATCTGACATTGAACTCCTTTCAAACCTGCTTGAACAAATGCGCGCTACAAAAGAGCCTGAGCAGTTTTCGGAAGCAAACTTTCGTTTTCACAGGGCGCTTATGGCAGCCTCTGGCAATATAGTATTTGCAATGATTTTTCAATCCTTTGAGCTTGTCGTCCGCTATTATGTATCCCAGTATTTTACTTCAACTTCACGAATGCGCGTTTCCGTCTCCCAGCACGAAAATCTGCTTAAAGCGCTTGTGGAGCATGACGCACCTCAGGCTGCAGAAGCAGTGCAAATAATCATGCACGAAGGCATTACGCGCTTAAATGAGCTATTTGGCAAAAAGCGCGCGTTGCGCTCTTAGCAATACATATAAATACATACAAACGTGATTAGGATTAGGACCATCATCCATGCTGCACTATCAGCATACCTGTTTCTTAACATCCCCTTAAAACAATATTTTAATGGAGGAACGATTTATGAAACACAGACTAAACTTGCCCCTACTTGCGTTGATACTATTGCTCGCGCTTATGTTTGGCTCAATGTCGCTTGCAGGCGCAATACAATCGGACTTTGGCAGGGTTGAAGTAACCCAGGGCGCATTTAGCGACAATGGCGCGCAAATAACGTATAAACTCTACAGACCAATTTCTGCAACTGAGACGAACCCTGCGCCTGCAGTTTTGCTTATGCATGGTTACCAAAACGACAAGGATACTTCCGCCCCCTATGCGCTTGAACTTGCGCGCAGGGGTATTGTTGCGCTTACAGTCGATTCTTTCGGCCACGGAGGCAGCTCAAAGGGCATGCTTTTGCGCGGGCACACTAAACATAAGCTACCGGATTGGGGGGTCACATTAAGCGGGCCAAAACACTTCCTGCTCATGATGAACTTCAATACTTGCGATTTCTTTACAAACCTTCTGGATGTAGCTGGGGATACGCTTGGTGACACTTCTATGGGCGGCAGGGCTATGTACGCCTACCTTCGCTCCCTTCCGTTTGTAAAAAGCGATAATGTTGGAATAACCGGGCATTCGATGGGTACATGGTCGTCATGGAGCATTGCAGCCGAGTACCCTGAGCACAAGGCGATAGTGCTTCAATGCGGCGAGATCTTCCCAAAATCATACTATGAAAGCGAAAAGATACCATTCAACAATGTGCTCCTCTTGCAGGCAAGATATGAGGAATTTTCCTGTTTTTTAGATTATACAAAAGCTGTGCCTGATGAGCTTGTAAACACGAAGCTTCGCTATGAGGAATTCGCTAATCAGAATGCGCCAATCGAATGGGGCAAAACCTACGGCACGTTTTCAGACGGCAGCGCAAGGCGCATGGAGCTTATAAGGAACGCAAACCACAGGCTTGTAACAATAAACAAAACTGCTATTGCAGCAGCTATGGATTGGTTCATGAGCGCATTTAATAAAACCCCTGACATTTCTTCGCACAATCAAAATGCGCTTCTGCTTGAAACACTTAAATTTATAGGCCTGCTTTGTGCGCTTTTATCTACTCTGCCTCTTTTGCTGCTGCTTTTAAAAACAAAATACTTTTGTGTATGCGCACAGCGCATGCCTGTGTGCGAAGCTCTAATCGAACCAAACCGAAAATGGTGGAAAAGAGCGCTTATTGCAATGCTCATAAGCGGGCTTACATATCCCTTTATAACGCAGCTTGGGCATGGGCTTGTGCCTTTCCCTGAGAGTATTTTCCGCATGACAATCGGAAACGGCATCTTCACATGGTTTTTGCTGCTGCTTCTCATTGCAGGCCTTATGCTTATGCGCTGGTATAAACGCGGCGCTGGTAAAAAAGCAGGCGCAACTCTTTACTGCCTTGGGCTTGCAAAAGAAGATGCGCCAAATAAGCTGCCCCTTTCACTAATAGGCAAATCAATGCTGCTCGCAGTAATACTTGCTTTAAGCATATACATCTACTCGGAAGTGTTCATGCGCCTCTTTTCATTTGATTTTCGTTTTGTTTGGCCGCTTTTCAAGCCCTTTACATCGGAACGCTTCCTGCAGTTTTTAATCTATCTCCCGATATATTTCGCATACTTTCTTGTTGCAGGCGGAATAAGGCTTTATGGACAAATGCGCCAAAAGGAGCTTAAGAATAATGCGACAACTCAGTTGTGTTGGTGGCTAAAAAGCAGCCTTGTTATGGTGGGGGGGCTCATACTTATATGCCTTATTGAATACATACCCTTTTTCATGGGTATAGGCCCTGGTATGGATTTGCTCTTTACTTCAACATTCGGGGGGCCGTTTATTTCGTACTTAATCGTTATTATTCCGCAACTTATGCTCCTTTTCTTCCTCGCGACCTATGTCTTTAGAAAAACTGGGTATGTTTATATTGGCTCAGCCTTAGTTGCAATTTTAGGCGCATGGACGATTGCAGGCGGCTCAAGTATGCTATAATTGGAGAGTATATGCTTATTTCTATTCCGTATAATAAGGGCTTTTTGCAAGCAGAGCTTGACGATGCGCTTGTTGAAGCTGTAATAACGCCAAAAACTATAGAGGTGCGGCAAGCAAGCGCTGAAGCTCTTGTTAAGACTTCGCTTGAAAACCCCATTTGCTCTAAGCGGCTTTGTGAGTTAGCAAAGGGGAAGCAAAAGATTACCCTCATTACCTGCGACCACACGCGCGCAATGCCGAGCAAAGTTACGCTGCCCCTGCTTTTAAAAGAGCTTAGAAACGGGAACCCGAGCGCCGACATAAACATACTCGTTGCAACCGGGCTTCATCGGCCGACAAATAGCGAAGAACTATTTAATATGTTTGGAGCAGAAATAGTTCAAACCGAAAGTATTTTAATCAGCGATGCATATGATGAAACTGCATTCGTTGACCTTGGCAGGTTCCCTTCAGGCGCTCCTTTTGAATTGCATAAAGCTGCTGTTGAGTGTGACTTATTAATAAGCGAGGGCTTTATTGAGCCGCATTTTTTTGCGGGCTATTCGGGCGGGCGCAAAAGCATACTCCCTGGGGTATGCTCGCTCAACACAATTAAACATAACCATGCCTACATGCATATTGCCCATAAAAAGGCGGCTACAGGAGTACTTAAAGGTAACCCGCTCCATGAAGATATGTGTATTGCTGCAAGAAGAGCAAAGCTTGAGTTCATACTTAATGTGACGCTTGACCCAAATAAACGCATTACAGCCGCGTTTTCAGGCGAGTTTGAAAAGGCGCATGAAGCAGGTGTCAGCTACCTTGAAGAACGCAGCCGCTGCCCGCTTATACCTGCTGACATCGTAATAACAGGAAACGGCGGCTTCCCCCTTGACCAGAACCTGTATCAAACCGCAAAGGCGGCTTCTACTGCAGCTTTGTACGCAGGAAAAGATGGCGTAATAATCCTTTGCGCTGCCTGTGTGGATGGCCTTGGAGGCGAGCAGTTTGCTAAAGTTATGTCACTTGGTACGCCGGATTATATTTTAAGCACACTCTCAAAACTTGCTCCTGAAGATACTATACTTGAACAATGGAACGCCCAAATATACGCTCAGGTGCTAAAGGCGCATACACTCATACTTGTTACAGATATGCTCGACCATGACCTATTGCTAAAAATGAACATTATACCTGCAGGTTCAATTTCGGATGCGCTAAGGCTTGCACGAAAGCTTAAAGGTGAGGCTGCCCGCATAGTAATACTTCCGGACGGAGTTGCAGTTATACCGGATAATGCTTGAAGATTTAGCTGTAAGTTTATCTGTTCAAAATGTAATTTGAACTTGTGAGGAACACAAAATGCCTATGTGGAGTCCATGGCGCGGGTGCTTAGTATCCGCAAGCAATGCGTAAATGCAAAGGTTGCGTTTGAGTTTCGACAATGTGCAACGCATTTTGTTAAAGACGGCAAAGTGTACACGCTTAATTACAACCAGCTTAGCGCCCAAGCAAAAGCAGCAGGGCTTAACTACAGGCCATAGGCTTAAACTTGCAACCTACAACGCGACCTAAGCGGGGAAAAAGGGCTTGCATTTTTATATATGCTTTAGTATAATTGTGCATGCTGCAAAGCGGTATCTGGGTGTGGCGCAGTTTGGTAGCGTGCTTGAATGGGGTTCAAGAGGCCGAAGGTTCGAATCCTTTCACCCAGACCATGTCGCCGCGGACTTCACTTAGTCCCGGCGACTTTTTATTGTTACACCTTTGTTGCGGCTTACCCTTTTTGCTTTAAAGCCGGCTTGTCTGCCATAGACTCCTTTAAGAGCTTCTCTATTTCTTCTGCAGGCATTGGGTGATAGTAATAAAAGCCCTGAGCTTCATCGCACATTTTCCTATTTAAAAATTCAAGCTGGGGCTTAGTTTCAACGCCTTCTGCAAGCACCTCAAGCCCAAGCCCTTTTGCAAGGCTTATTATTACCTTTGTTATTGCCTGGTCTTTTTCACTGCCTTCAATCCCCTGAATAAAGTGCATATCAATCTTTATCCTGTCAATAGGCAGCTGCTTAAGCCTGTTAAGCGAGGAATACTCCGTCCCAAAATCATCTATTGAAATAGTAGCACCAAGCTGCTTTAAATCATTTAAAATGCTAAGGATATTATCCGCCTCTTTAGTTGCTACACTTTCTGTTATTTCAAGCTCAAGGTATTCAGGGCTTAACCCATTAGCTAAAAGGATTCTTTCTACCTTTTGAGCAAAGCGCGGGTTTTGGAGCTGAACAATTGAAAGGTTGACAGCCATTCTAACATAGGGCAGCCCCATGTCCTGCCATGCCTTATTCTGTTTAACAGCTGTTTCTAAAACCCAATCGCCTATGCTGTTTATTGTTCCGTTCATTTCGGCAAGAGGGATGAAGGTGCAAGGCGGAATAGAGCCCAGTTCTGGGTGCATCCAGCGCAATAAAGCTTCAAGCCCTGTTATCCTGCCTGTACTAAGCTTAATTTGCGGCTGATAGAAAACTTGCAGTTCTCCGCGCTCCTGAACCCTGTAAAGGCTGTTTGAGAGCCGGATATTCTTTTTTACATGTTCCTTCATATCAGCAGTGCACATAGCATACTGGTTTTTGCCCCTTGCCTTTGCAGTATACATTGCAATATCCGCATTTTTAATAAGCGTTGCAGCATCCTCTCCATCAAAGGAGGAAACTGCAATGCCTATGCTGCTTGTTACGAAGTATTCTTGCCCGCCTATGATAAACGGAGTTTTAAATAGCTTGATTATGTTTGTTGCCACCTTTTGCACATCATTGCCTTCATTTATGTTGTTGAGCATAATCAAGAACTCATCCCCGCCAAAACGTGCTACAGTATCGGTTTTGCGCACACGTTTTGTAAGGCCTGATGCAACCTCTTTTAAAATCTCATCCCCTCCATTGTGGCCCATGGTATCATTTATCATTTTGAAGCTGTCCAAATCCAAGAACATGACGCCGACAAATTTCCCGTTCCTTAACGCAAGGCGGATTGCCTGGGTAAGCCTGTCAGTAAAGAGCCGGCGGTTGGGGAGCCCTGTTAAATGGTCAAAATATGCCATGTATTCGATTTCTTTTTCCGAGTTGACTTTTATAAGCCCGTCTGCAAGCAGGTTTGAGAGTATCTTCAGAAGATTTATATGCTGATTGGTCCAGGCTCTGTTTAACGAAATTGAGTTAAGCCCCATAACCCCTAATAGCTCACCATCTTCTTCTATCGGCACAACAACTGTGGATTTTATGCCCTGCTGCATCATAATCTCTTTTTCTGCCGCTGCTTCAGGCGGCAGCTTCTCGACATTTTCTATATAAACAAGCTTATATTGCCTTAACTGATGAACCCACCAAGCCTCAGTATCCAGCACAATTTCCTCAATAGCCTCTGGTTTTGACGTTTCTTCACAATACCACTCATATGCGCTAAAAACTGCATTCTTTTGCTCATTTAAAAGGTAGACATATGTATAGTCAGCACCAAAGCAAAGCCCTACATTTTTCAGGAGGTTGTTTGCCTTTTGTTCCAGGTTTACCTGGCTTACACTTACAAAATCAAACGATATATCTGTAATTAACTTTTGGAACTCAAGCTGCTCTAGGTTTTCACGAAGTCGTTTTATATATGTCGTATTTACGAACGAGCCTACTATAAAGGCAACAAGAATTATGCCTATCCTCAGAAGATAATCAATCTCATCCATATCTATGGATGCTTTTGGCGCAAACATCCAAACCAGAAGCTGGGTAAGCACTGTAATAACCGCAAAGAGCACAAGAGGAGTGCGCTTGCTGAAAACAAGCGAAATCGTCATAAATATTAATGGGAAAGCCCAAACTGTAATGCTCGCATACTCCAAAAACATCAGTGTTATTACTGGTATGGAAAAAAGCGTTGCAGTAAGTATAAGCGCTTCCTTTGCCCGTTCTGCTCTTAGAAACTGAAACAGAAAAACAGAGAATCCCAACACAAACATTATTATGCTTGCATAAAGCATCTTTTGCCTGCTTGCATCGCTGTTTACTAAAGATGGCAAGAAGTAAGCCAAGGCGCATAATAAGCCGCCTGCAAGAAACGCGAGCGATAAAGTTAAAAAAAGCTTTGCGCGCGTTTTGTGCTTGAGCATAAGTTCCTCGTGTACTTCTTGTACGTGCATAAGCTCAAGGCGTCTAACAGAATAAAACACTGCAGCAACAGGTATAAGCGTAAATAAGGGTGCCATTTGCGGTAACGGCCCCCCTAAATATGAGCTTAGTACAACATCTGTAACAGTCCCTATAACCAGAGCAGCAGCAACTGAGAACAAAACTAAATCTGCCTGTTTTTTTGAATATTTATTCTGCGCCTTCCGTCTCCACAGCCAAACAATTACGAGGCAGGTCACAACATAGGAAATGTAATAAATGTTGAAGAAAAGATCCAAATTGCTTTGCACGCCAAGGTTTATCCAGCCGTTTTCAATCCTTACCAGCTCATATTGGCTCCTTGCAAAATCTAACAACGAGTAGCCGAGCAAGGAAACTCCAGCAGGCAGGTATATAATGCTGCACAGGGGCAAATGTTTTTGTATGCACTTTTTCCCTGAAAGGAGCAGCACAAAGTGGAGCAATATACTGTATACGGAGCCCCAGCCTACTGCAGAAATTCTTCGCCACCTTAGGCAATCTTCATATGTTGGCGCTGAATTCGCCATAGCAAAACCTAGCGACCAAATGCAAAGTGCTACGCATAAGGCAAAAAACACCCTGTTTAAGCCTGCTCTGGGGTTTATATAGATAATATAGACCCCCAAAAATAGGTACACTGCAAATGCGCCAAAGAATAAAAGTGAGAATACTAGTGCTCCGTAACTCATTATGCCCCCACCTGTTTTTTAGCTTTTAAGCAATGCCAAAGCTTTCAAAACATCCATCCCATATAGTTTAAAAGCGAAGTGCTGTTTGCTGCTTAATTGCAAGAGTAAAGGCTAATACTTTCCGAATGTTGAAGCCTTTGCCTGCGCTGCCTTCCTCTGCTCCTGCTCATTAGCTTGTTTAAGAGCTGCGTATTCCGCTTCGTTTGCAAGCTTAAGCTTAGCCGCCTCTTCGTTTAGCGCAGCTGCCTGAGCTGCCATTTCCTCGCTTGTTGCGGAGTTCTCCTCTGCTGTTGCAGCGTTAGTCTCTACAACTGCCGAAACTTGGCTTAACCCTTCTTTAATCTGCTCAATTGCATTTTCTTGCGCTAAGGATGCGTACTCAATTTTTGTAAAGCTTTCTGCGACTTTAATTGTATCCTCACCAACACTCTCAAGAATCTTAGCAGTTTGAGTAGATATCTTTGTACCTTTTGCTACAGTTGCAACCGAGTTTTGAATAAGCTCCCCTGTTTGCTTTGCTGCTTGTGCAGATTTTGCAGCAAGGTTTCGGACTTCATCTGCAACTACCGCAAACCCCTTGCCTGCACTGCCTGCGTGTGCAGCCTCAATTGCTGCATTAAGCGCGAGAATATTCGTTTGAAATGCTATATCTTCAATAACCTTTGTTATGTTTGCAATTTGATTTGAGGCAGCGCCTACTTCTGCCATTGCCTGGCCAAGCTGCACCATATGCTCGTTTCCGGTCTGTACCCTATTTCCAACCTGCTCTACAAACTGAGTTGCTGCCTTAATATTTAAAGAGTTCTCTTGTGCCTGGTCGGCTATTCTTGAAGCAGCTACTAAAAGCTCCTCAATTGAGGCCGCCTGTTCACTTGAACCTGCTGCAAGCGCCTGCGCTCCGCTTGAAACCTGAGCAGCGCCTGTGCTTGCCTGTTCGGAAGCATTGCGAATTAAGCTTATTGTTCTGTTTAATGAGAAAACCAGCTCAATAATCGATGCCTTTATTGGGGCAAAATCGCCAGGGTAATCCATATCGACATTTATACGCAGGTCCCCATTATAGGCAAGCTTAGCGAACTTTTCTACAATGTCACCTAAAACCGTCTGCTGCATTGTGAGTGCTTTTTGAATAAAGGCAGCTAGCTGACCAAGTTCATCCTTACTTTCGTATTTTATTGAACAGTTGAAGTTCCCTTTTGAAATTTCCTCATAAACCCCTGCAATTTCTTTTATAGGCTCCATAATTGATTTGCGAGTTACTATTATTGTTACTGCTGCAAGCAGAGCGGATATAGCTGTACACGCAATAAGAATTGCCCATGCAAACTTCACTGAGGCGCTTGCATCGGCCTCCTGTTTTAGGGCGCTCTCGTGCTCTAAGTCGCTTAGCCGTATGAAGCCTTCGGTAATTCTATCAAGGGCGGGCAAGTATTCATCGGTATAAACAACCTTTGCAATACCCCTGTTCTTATCTGACGGGATTTTTAAAAGCTCAGCCATCTTTTGCCTTACGCCGCCTGCTGAAGCAATCATACCCCGAAGCTCTTCAAACTCTTTAGCATTGCTTTCATCGCGCTGGTTTGCCTCGTATTTTTCGAGCGTTTCTCTTACAACTAAGCCATCCTGCTGGGCAAGGTTGAAAGATATTTCTGCTTTGTATGCATCTGTTTCAGTAAGTGCCTGCGCCACATGGCGCATGGCGGCTTCCATTCCGTTTCTAATCGCAGAGATATCCGTGATGTTCGGCACAGTATGTTTTGCATAAACACCGATTTGGGCATCTATGGCGTTAATACTGTAAATTGATAGCCCTGTCGAAATGAGCATCATTACAAGTATTATGCCATAGCCTACAATAAGCTTTTTGCTGATAGACAGGTTTTTCATTTGTTCTCCCCCCACTTTACCCTTATGTGCATGGCTTATACCGCCATTAACAGCCTTTTTCATCATGTTTTACAAGGCCAAGTTTTTCAAGCACTTCAATAAGCTTACTTGTGTCTATTGGCTTTGTTGCATACGCTTCACAGCCGTATTCAAATGCAGTTTGTACAAGCTGAGCTTCTGCAAGCGCAGTAATCATTATTATTTTTGCGCGGTCCTTTGGGTCTACTTCGTATTGCTTTTCAAGCTCCCGAATTGCCTTTAGCGCCTTTACGCCATCTGCCTTCGGCATCATAATATCGAGGCAAATCAGTTTGTATGGGTCGTTTTCTTTAAGCGCCATTAAAAACGCATCCAGTGTTTCAACCCCATCTACAACAATATCGCAATCTCCATACTTGCTTAGCAGTTTGTTAAGAAAGTTTCTGCTTACAAAATCATCTTCTGCTATTAAAATCCTCATTTTAGCCCTCCCCAATTCTTGTGCTGAGTTCGTCTGCCATGCTTAAACAAAGAGTGAATGCTTCTTCGTATTTACCCTTGCGCGCTAAAAGCTCAGCCTTAAATGCCTTTTCAGAAAGCAGAAGCTCCCCTGCGCGCAGTGCTGCATCTTTAAACCTGTGTGCTGTTTCTTCTAAAAGTGAAACTCGGTTTTCTTCAATAATAGTCTTTAATTTTTGCCCAAGCAGCAAAAGGACATCAAGTTCAGCCCTGCGCTTGGTTTCGTCAAGCTGAATTTTCTCATAAGTGTATAATTCGCAGTTTGAGTTAAAATGGATGCCGCCTGTTTCTTCCTGATTTGAGCTTTCAAGTATGACTATTTTCTCCGGCAGTTTGGATGAATACCCAAGCTCTCCTTCATTTGTCATAATTGACGGGTATGCCTGTTTGTTCAAACCTGCTTCTTTCAAAGGCTCAACGCCTTCAACCTGAAACTCTATTCTAAGGCGGAATATGCTGCCCTTGCCTACTGCGCTTTCCGCTTGAATTGACCCGCCCATAAGTTCAACAAGCTGCTTGCTTATAGCAAGCCCAAGCCCTGCACCGCTGTGCCTGCGTGTAATCGAGCCGTCTACCTGGCTAAACCGTTTAAAGAGCAAATCCATCTTTTGTGCTGAGATGCCAATGCCTGTATCAGAAATTACAAATTCGACTGCAACGCAGTCTTTACTAAAGCCTGCAGAGTTTAAAGCAACTGCCACTTCCCCAATATCCGTAAATTTTACAGCATTGCCTATAAGGTTGTTAAGCACCTGGCGCAAGCGATCCGGGTCACCTTTTAAAACTGCAGGTATATCAGGGTCAAAGCTGTATTTAAAGCTAAGCCCCTTTTTCTCAGCTAAAGCCTCATACATTTTGTAAAGCTCATCCATAAGGCGCTTAATATCAAAGGATATATTGGAAAGCGCAACAGTCCCTGACTCTATCCTTGAAAAATCAAGTATATCGCCTATTACCTTAAGCAGAGTATCCGCACTTATTCTTGCCATGTGGATATACTCAGCCTGCTCTTTGTTTAGGCCGCTGTTTAAGAGAAGCTCCATCATCCCTATAATTCCATTTAGCGGGGTGCGTATTTCATGGCTCATATTAGCAATAAATTCGCTTTTAATTCTGTTTGCTGAGGCAGCTTCATCTCGGCTTTTCTGCAATGCGTTTTCATATTCCTTCTGTTCGGTTATATCCTCAATTGCTATAACAGCCTGCTCTTCAAGGCCGCTCATTGGGATAATACTGAGTTTTAACCAACGCTCAGCGGGTTTACCGTTAATAAGAAGTGTACGAAACAGAATAAGGTTTTTTTGGCTTACCCTTTTGTTGACTGCCTCGCTTATGTTTTTTAAAATGTCGCACTCAAGGCATGCCGGAGCTTTGCCGCAGCCTTGCGCAAAGCTGTTTATGCAGCAAACAACATCCCCGAATTGCCTGCCGAGAAGTTGTTCCTCTTTTATATGGAAGAGCTTAAGCAGCGGCTTGTTGAGCCACCTAACGGTAGAGTCTTCTTCAACGAGCATTATTCCTATTGGGAGCGCCTCAAAAACGCTTTTTAGATTATCCTTTTCTTTTCTTATTTCTTCTTCTATTATTTTCAATCTATCTATATCGCGAAATACAACAACAACTCCTATTGCTAAGTTGCTGCTGTATATAGGCGAACAGCTCGCAGAAATAAACATAGTTTTCTTTGAAGCTGTAACTAAAGCTGTGTTATTTTTTAGCCCTACGGGTTCGCCTGCTTTAAGCGCTTTAGTAATTGGGTTTTCTACCCGTTTGCCGCTTGAAACATCAATAAGCGGAAAATAGGTTTCAAAAGGCTGATTTACGGCTTCGGTTTTGCTCCAACCTGTAAGGTACTCTGCCTTGGGGTTAATGAAGAGAATTTGCCCTTTGCTGTCCGCAACAATTACCCCATCGCCCATGCTGGAAAAAATGGCTTCAAGAAACCTGCCTCTTAAATCAACTGTTGGGCTTTGCATAACTCTGCCCCCTTCCCCACCTTATTGCTCTTATGCTATCGAAGCATGTTTATAAGTTCTTTTGGGATATTTGCGAGTGCAGCCTGAAGCTGCACAGCTCCCATTTCAAAGGCTGCCTTCGGCATGCCGTAAACAACCGAAGATTCGCGGTTTTGCCCAAGTGTTCTCCCGCCTTTATTGCGGATGCTGAGCAAACCTTTCGCCCCATCAACGCCCATCCCTGTAAGGAGGATTCCTATTGCATTGCTCCCTGCCTCATCTGCTGCAGACTCGAAAAGCACATCAACAGAAGGGCAGTGACCATTTACCTTTTCGCCTTTGTAGCATTCAACCTTATATCGCTGGCCAACTCTTTTAAGCTTCATATGCATGTCTCCAGGTGCAAGGTGGACTGTACCCTGCTCAAGATAATCGCCTGTTTCAGCTTCCTTAACGCACAGCGCAGTTTGGCTGTTTAACCTTTCTGCAAACATTTTAGAAAACACAGGCGGGATATGCTGCACTATTGCAATCCCAGGGATTGTTTTGGGCAATGCGCTAAGGATACTGAAGATTGCCTCAGTTCCCCCTGTGGACGCACCCATTACTATTGCTGTTGCTACGCTTCGCGGCAATTCGTTTTGAAGCTTAACTTCTGCTTTGGGCCTAGGCTGCTGTGTTTTAACAAATGATGCAGCTTTAGTTTTTTGAATTAAGTCAGAGTAGAACGCAGTTGCTGCAGCGCTGTTTTTCGCGGGCTTTGCTGCAAAATCCACTGCGCCTGCCTCAAGTGCCTCAAAAACCGTTGTGCTTAGCGAGCTTATAACTACAACAGGTACAAAGAACTTTGAAAGCAGCCTGCGTAAAAATTCAAGCCCGCTGCCTGCTTCCATTTCAACATCGCAAATAACCACACTTGGCTTAGTCTTAATAATTTGCTCTGCTGCCTCATATTGATTTTTAGCGATACCTAGCACTTCAAGCGCTAAATCTGCTCTTAGCGCTTTTGCAAGAGCCTCAAAAAAAGGAATGTCATCGCCAACAAGAAGCACGCTTAAGTTTTGCATTTTTTTCTCCATGGCATCTACTCCTTCCTATAAACTGATGGCCTTAAATATTTATAGCGCGTTGTTTCTCGGTTAAGCGACTCGGAATGGCCAATAAACAAAAAACCGCCCTGCTCTGTATTCTCATACAAGCGCTCGATGAGCCGCAACTTTGTTTCGTTGTCAAAATAAATCATTACATTTCTGCAAAAGATTACATGCAGCTTTTTCTTTAGCGGAAGCTTGTGTGCAGTGAGGTTCAAAGCGCCAAACACAACTTCATTTCTGATTTTTTCCGAGATTATGCTGCGCTTATCATCCACAGCCTTAAAATATCTATTTCTCCAGTTTTGGGGCAGGTCCGAAAGCCTGCTGTTTTCATATATGCCTGCTCTTGCAATTGAGAGGACGCCTTCTGAAATATCCGTTGCAAGCAGCTTTGTATCCCAAGCTTGTTTTTCAAGCCCAAAGTATTCATCAATAAGCATAGCAAGCGTATACGGTTCTTCGCCTGTTGAGCAAGCAGCGCTCCAAATTCTCAAATCCTTATTTTTTACATTTGCTTCTAGATACGGCAGCACAGTATTTCCAAAATAATCAAAATGTGCAGCTTCTCGCATAAAAAAGGTGTAGTTGGTTGTTATTCTATTAAGCATCACCTCTGCGGCCTGCCCGGTTTTATCAGCTGTTACATATTCCATGTATTCGCTAAGGCTCTTTATGCTCAGTTTTTCAACCACTTGGTTGAGCCTTCCCTCAATGAGCGCTTTCTTTTCGCTCCTAAAGTGAATCCCGTAATTTGTTCTTATATAATCAGCAAATTGCTTAAATTCTTGTTCGGATATTTCCATTGTTTATCTATGATGCCTCAGTTATTTAATCTTGGGTTGAAATTGTGCTTGAACTATTATCGTCATCAAGGAGAAGGCTGCTGCATTCAAGCAGCAGGATTACGTTTTTAGCTGACTTCCCAATCCCCCTGATATATCTTTCTCCGCCTTTCTTTAGCTCAGGCGGGGGTGAAATATCCTCCTCACTAAGGAGCACAACCTCAGAAACACTATCAACTATAAGGCCGAGCGTAATACCTTCCGTCTCAAGCACAATAATGCAAGTTCTATCATCATAGTCTATTTCCGCTTTATTAAAGCGCAGCCTGCAATCCATAACAGGAATGATTTTCCCGCGGAGGTTCGCTACGCCTTTAACATACCTTGGCATTTCAGGCACAACTGTAATCGGCATTATACCTATAATTTCGGTAATATGCCTTATTTCAATGCCATAGAGCTCCTCGCCCAAAAGAAAAACAAGATGTTTGCCCTTTAAAGTATCCTCTGCCTCTATGTCGCTTGGGTTTAAATAATCTGCCTGAGCCACCTCTTTACCTCCTGTATGTTGCTTTATGCGTTGAGAAGGCCGCCAACGTTTATAATCAGGCTTATGCTCCCGTCGCCTAAGAGCGTGCAGCCTGCCAAACCGTCGACCTTCCTAATTGTTTTCATGTATTCGGGTAGTGCTTTTACAACAACCTGATGCTGACCTAAGAGTTCATCCGCAAAAAGGCTTGCGCACCTGTCATCCTGCTCAACCATGAGCATTATGCCTTTTGTAAGCTCCTCCTCATCAGGGGCAATGTTAAAGAGCTCATGCAGGCGCAGTACACTGTAGCATTCACCGCGAACCATTATCATTTCATTTCCTTCCGGGTCTTTTATAAGGTCGGGCGCTTTAGCTCGGAAAGTTTCTTTAATAGAAGTTGTAGGCAGGGTATACTTCGCAGAGCCTACTCTTATGCTCATGCCGTCAATAATCGCAAGTGTAAGCGGAATCTTTAGGGTTGTGACTGTGCCTTTTCCTGCAGCGCTTTCAACAGCAACTGAACCGCCTATAAGCTCGATATTGCTAGCAACAACATCCATGCCTACGCCGCGGCCAGAATATTCTGTAATAGTTTCGTTGTTTGAAAAGCCGGGCTTAAAAACGAGGCCGTAGATTTCTTTGTCGCTCAACTCACTTTCCGGGTTATCAATAAGCCCAAGCTCAACCGCTTTTTTTAAAGTCTTGCTTTTATCAATGCCAGCGCCATCATCCCTTACGCTTATTAAAACATCGTTGCCTTCGTTTTTTGCTTCAAGTATTACCGTGCCTGCACTTGGCTTACCTGCTTGTGTTCGCACCTTTGGCGTTTCAATGCCATGGTCAATAGCGTTGCGCACAAGATGCATAAGCGGGTCTGAAATATGTTCAATTATGTTTTTGTCCACCTCTGTTTCTTCCCCAAGCAGCACAAGCTCAACTTCTTTGCCAAGCTTCCTGCTCATATCACGCACAAGCCTGCGCATTTTATGGAAGGAAGCAGAGAGCGGCACCATACGTATTGCCATCACCATATCCTGCATTTCGTCGGTGATTTTTCTAAGCTGGCGTGTAGCCTTATAAAAGCTATTTATGTTGAGCGCCAAAAGCTCCGGGTTCTCTGCTACCATTGCTTCAGCAATAACCATTTCGCCCATTAACTCCATCAGCCTGTCTAGCTTGCCTACATCAACGCTTATAATGTTTTGATGCGCGCTCCTGCTTTCTGCCATCAACTGCTCAGCACGGCCTTCAAGCTTTGGCATGATAATCGGCGAATCCTTAACCTCTTTATATACACCCTGATCAAGACCTGCTTGCTCTTTAAGCTCATGCAGCTCTAAATCCCTTACGAACGCTGTTTTGGAGAAGAATTCATGCAGCTCCAATATGCTCCTCTCTGTGCGGAGTATGATTTTAAACCCTTCTTCTCTAATTACAGCAACGCTATTATTGTTTTCGATTATGTCTTCTGGGAAATGATAAAATTCTTCTGTTATATCCTTTAAATTATGCACTATTGAAAATGCACGCATGTTTTCCATTTCGCAGCCATCTTCAAAAAAGATTATTGCTTCATACTCTTTTAAGCCCTTTGAAATGCTTCTCGACGATGCTACATAATAGTGCTCTGCCTTAGGTATGCTCTCTGCTTTTACCTTTTCAAAAGCGCCATTCTCCCCCTTTATACAGAGCATGTAGCTGTTGATGCGCTCAATAAGTGCAGATGGGTCACCATCCAGGTTGCTCGCGCTTTTTACCTTTTCAAGCTCAAGCTTTATAAAATCAACGCCTTCAAGCGCATAGTCGGACAAAACGCCGCAATCAATATTTTCCGGCTTTTCTTCCCTGATATAATAAAACAGATCTTCCATTGCATGCGCCAATTGCGCTATGCAATCATACATCATCATAGCGGCTGAGCCTTTAATTGTGTGCATTGCTCTAAAGATCTCGTTAATTATGTCAGCAATTACGCAGCCGGATTTCTCGATTGCCATTATTGCTGTTTCAAGCTGCTCAATATTCTGTTCAGTTTCGTATATGAAGACATCAACCATGGGCTCGTTTGAAAACATTTCTCCCAAAACCGCTCCTCCTTGTGCAGAGACCTTATCCAAGCAAAAGGCTAATTAAATATCAGGAGTTTCTTCTTGAACCCTGATATTTCACCTAATTAAAGCTGCATGGTATTTAATTTACTGCCATATATGCTATATCGTTGTTTTAACGAATTAGTTTAAAGAAACAGCCAAAAATAAGCAATAGACTGGAACAATTTTTTATTTGGGTTATTATAGTGATATGCTAAATGCTTTTTATCGGTTTAAGGGGGTTTTGGAGGTTTGATGGAGCATCGCTTTGTAATATTTACAGCATACCTAAACGGCAGCGTAAAAAACGCTTATACTCCGGCCGGCAATGACTTTATACTTTGTGCTGATAATGGATATACGCATGCAGTTAACGCAGGCATTACACCTGATTTAGTAATAGGTGATTTTGACTCTATTAACAGCGACAAGGTGCCGGAAAACCTTAGGCTTCGTGTGCCAGCAGAAAAGGATGATACGGACACAATGCTTTGCATTCGCTATGCGCTTAAGAAAGGCGCTAAAGAATGCCTTCTGCTTGGCGGCATGGGGGGCAGGTTCGACCATACGGTTTCGAACCTGCAGGCTTTAGCCTTTGCACACAGCCAAGGTATGCAAATAATAATGTGCGATGAATTCGACAGCGCCTTTTTTCTTGAAGGTGAAGAACTAAAGCTTAAAAAGCAGGAAGGGTTCGCTCTCTCGCTGTTTGCATATTCTGCACAATGCACAGGGGTAACAATTACCGGGGTTAAATACCCGCTAAAAGATGCAGAGTTGACTAACTCCTTTCCATTGGGGGTAAGCAATGAGTTTATAGATGAGGAAGCGCATATAAGCGTTAAGACCGGCCTTTTACTTGTCATCCTTTCGCGCCTTGAAGGCGGGCGCCTCAATTTTGCAGATTGTTCTAAACCCCTTGATAATGGGGCTAAAACATAGCTAAAGCTAAACATGTAGCACGCAGCAAAAAGCCCAAAATCAGCATAGCGTTAAAAGAAAGTAGTAATAAAGCCAACAAACGGCCTTATTACTACTGACATGAGGTATATTAATAGTGAGCATCTCGAATCTGCCGGAAAAGTCAATACTAATTCAAATAGTTTGCAGCTTTACGCTACCTCAAGTATGCTTCAAGTTCTTCAGCTGTTGGGTCAACAGGGTCTGCTTTTAGCCCAGGTATATACTTGCACGCCTCAAATAATACAGGAGATATTTTTTCATAAATACCAACGCAATGATGAATATATGGCCCGTAGACAACCTTATGCTCAAGCTTTGGCCAATCTTTAAACTCAAACCAACCGTATGTGCCAGTTGTTTTTGGGCCAGGTACATTCTTGCCCTCACAGAGCAATAATTGATATTTATCGCCTGCACAATCAAACCTAGAGATTGTGATTATGCCTTCATCTAAAAGAAAGTTGGCGACTGATGGGCGATGCTCATCAAAAGAGAACCCTATAACAGGTTTTTCTGCTTTAGATGCTGTGGATTTCGGGAAAACACCGCAATGCCAAAAGAGTTCTGCATTATCATTGGTTGGGTGCCTGATTGTAATGTCCGCTAAAAAGGAGGATTTCTGCCACCTTGTTGCAGCTTGCGCCATTACTGATGTAATGGCTCCATGTATATCAGTTTCACACACAACCGGAAGCTTTTCGTCAGTCAATTCTGAAAAGGTAAAGCATGACGAGATTCCACCGATTTGGCGCATTGCCCCCCAACAGCTTGAAGCTACACCGTCTATCTCATTCTCATCCGCCCATTTTCTTATTGTGCGGTTTAAAGCTGCAGTACGCAATAGATACTCATCCGGGATTGTAGCAGAGAAGGTTTCTTTATAGTATTTAACAAGCTCAGAAAGTTCCCTTCCGTGTTGAGATACACTACATAGGTAACAGAAAGAAGCAAGAGAAAACCCCCGATT
>CAYWTY010000024.1:0-21983 GCA_964461335.1 uncultured Oscillospiraceae bacterium | reverse complement strand
TCTATCATCAATGACTCTTTTGTCAATAAGCTACTTCTGTGCAAAGAGCATGGAGCAATGCAGGTATCATAACTGACTGATACAGTATGCATGGAATAAGAAGCAACCCTGTTTTAAAAAAGTTGTTTGAGTATTCGTATGCAGATGGGGCTAACAAAGTTGCCTGGAGTTTGCTTTTGCAGATAGAAAAGAGTTGCTTTTGAGATAGCACACTTAACTTTAACAAGGGGGGCAAGAGTAAAGCAGCTTCTACTAAGAGAAGAAATAGCAAAACCTTTGCAGAACAAGCAGGCCATTTAGTAACGCAAGATCCTACTGCTGCACCAAAGACTAAACCACGCAGTAATATACTTGCAACCCATAAGGGGCTTAAAGCTACCCATAGCCCCGAAATATAAAGCATCAGGAAGACTAATAAATGTGAGGCCAGAGCAGATGCAATGCGTATTAACCAAAAATGGTTTTCAGCAAATAAATACAAAGGAGCAATTGTAATGATTTTTGCAACATCTTCTTTACAAAGGTTTTGTATTATATGTATTCCCGCAGCACAGCCTGTAGTAAAAATAAAGACGAAGATACATATAGTGTATATATTGTTTTTATAAAAAGCCTTTAGTTTTGAGCCGGTAGATGTTTTAATTAAGTCCAACGCATTCACCTGCTTTCATTAATACGCCAAGTTTGAGTGTTTAGTTCATCATATTCACATATATATGTGATATATCCCAAATAATAGTCAATTGAGCAGAATGCTTGAAATCATCAGTTTCCTATGTTATTATATTCGTGGTGGTGCAGTATTCTAGTCAGTAATGCTGTTTCCGAAGACGGGCCTAAAAATCCGTTGCGGGCACATCGATGAAGTTCCTTGTGTTTGCTGCCGACGCCCAGTCGGGGGCAGATGCTGGGGGTTAAGAAGGCTGGGCGATCCACAATGGCATGTGGGCGTTGACCCAACCTTCGTGGAGACCTAACTGGGTGGTTATTAATCAGCTACTCTTTAGGATTAAACCTGTATTGCGGTTAAATCTGTGTACAGTGTAGCCTGCCTTGCGTGGCAACGGTGAATATTGGAACACGCTACGGAATATTTGGCCAAATGTTCCTTTGCGATTGCCGCTTGAAACCGTTGTTGCTAAAGAGGCTAGGAACCAGCAAAGCTGTCGAGGAAAGCTCCTAGACTGTTCTTAGAAGGCATATTGGGGATTACGGTGTGGCCTAAGTGGCAATCCAGTCTCGTGTATGGCGACATACCGACTCCGGACATAAAGGGAAACCGCTTCCATCGGTGACGGGGAGTGAACGGAGGGGAAACCCAACTGGACCTAAGCCGCAAAGTCTACCTAATATGCCACCACCTTTGTTTTTATTATAACCGGGGTGCACCTGTGGATTTGGCACAAGCAAAACGAACTAAAAAACAAAAAAAGAAGAATTTATGGCCAGTAAAAGTGTTTTTGCTTACATTTGTACTGGCAATATTATTTAGTATTTTGTCCGAAACAACGCTGTTGGGGGTAAGCCTTCCAGTCGCGTTGTTTGTTTTAGGTTTTTTAATCTTTATAGGAATACTCTTTGATATAATAGGTATTGCGGTTACCTGCCAAGACACAACTGCTTATACAGCAATGGCCTCAAAGCGGATTCGCGGGGCAAAGCAGGCAATTAAGCTTGTTCAATCAGCAGGTATGGTTTCAAATATATGTAATGATGTAGTAGGAGATATCTGCAGTATAGTATCAGGCGCTATGGGCGCCGCAATTTCAGCACGCCTTATACTCAAGGCCACCCTTGTCAACGAACTTATAGCAGGCATTATAATTTCAAGCTTTATTGCGGCATTTACAGTCGGAGGCAAAGCTGTAGGTAAAAAAATAGCCATCCATAAAAGCCAGCAAATCGTATTTGCTTTAGGGAAAATATTTTCTTTATTTTCCATGCGCGAACCCTCATTAAGAAAGTAAATTTTAATATGAGACTAGATGTAGAAATGGTGGAACTAGGGCTTGCCCAAAGCAGAGAAAAAGCTGTTGCCTTAATTTTAGCAGGAAAAGTCTATATTAATGGAACGCGTGCAGAAAAGCCCGGTTCAAACCTTAAAGACGGTTCAATAATCCAACTGGCTGAAAATCCGCTTCCATTTGTCAGCCGCGGCGGTTATAAATTAGAGAAAGCTATTGTTCAATTTAATCTCTCTCTTAATGAAGCTGTTGCTTGTGATATCGGAGCCTCAACAGGCGGCTTTACAGATTGTATGCTGCAGCATGGTGCTAAAAGGGTATATGCTATTGATGTTGGTTACGGCCAGCTTGATTGGAAGCTTCGAAACGACCCTCGTGTTGTTGTAATGGAAAGAACAAACGCCCGTTATATGCAACCAAGCTGGTTTTTTGAACAGCCTGATTTTGCATCAATTGATGTTTCCTTTATATCTCTAGCATTGATACTCCCCAATTTGCATGGCTGCATGAAAACAGGCGCTTGTGTAGTAATGCTTATTAAGCCTCAATTCGAAGCTGGACGCGATAAAGTCGGGAAGCATGGGGTTGTGCGTGATCCTGCTGTTCATATAGACACTTGTTCACGTGTTTTAGAAAACAGCCTTTGTTTGGGTTTTAATGTTAATGGGTTTACGTTTTCACCCATCACCGGGCCAAAAGGTAACATCGAATACTTAGCTTTGCTTACCGCTTCTTCAAAAGCACAAGGAACAATAAGCATAGACAGTGAAACTTTTATCGAAGATACAGTAATGCAAGCACACAGCACACTAAACGTCAAGTAAACTTGCAAGCTTCTCATTTTGATTTGAAATCACATTATGCTTGAAATAAGGATGAGTATGCGGATATAATGAAATATGCATGTTGTCGGTTCATGTAGAAACAACAGAACGGAGTATTCTAAGTGGCCTCTTGCATCGTATTTGTTGCAAATGCTGAAAAATTAAATGTTATTTCAGTTCGCAATGAGGCGATGCGAATTGCGCAGGATAAAGGGTTTGAATGTATTGCACTTGATTCAAATTCCACCCTGCCATCATTGCTTGAAAAAGATGTATTTTTCGTTGCATCATTCGGCGGTGATGGAACGATATTAAAATCAGTTCGTCTTGCTGTTTCAATCGATGTCCCAATACTTGGCATCAACCTCGGTAGAGTAGGGTTTCTAAGTGAAATTAAGCCATCTGAATTTAGCAATTTTCTGCAAAAGCTAATAAACGGAGAATATCACATTGAGCCTAGGATGATGCTTTCCTGCCAAATAAACGACAAAACTTTTGCGTGCTTAAACGAAGTTTTATTATATAAGTGCTCTTTTCCGGGAATAGCGAGGATAAACATGGCAATCAATAGTGTTGATGCTGGCACAATACCATGTGATGGCATGGTCGTAAGCACCCCGACTGGCGCTACTGGTTACTCTATCTCTGCAGGAGGCCCTATTATTGCACCCGGACTAGATGCAATGATATTGACGCCCTTATGCCCGCATTCATTGGTTACACGACCGATTGTTACCTCTGCCAATTCATGCATCGAGCTTAAAATACATGAAAAGGGTCGCCTTTATACCGATGGCCAAAAGGCGCTTGATATTACAACTGATGATATCATACGGATAACAATGGCTACCACAAAAGCAAAGTTTCTGCGTACAGGCACAAAGAATCTGTACAGCTTAATTAGGCAGAAACTTGTTTAGTTCTATAGTTCTAGCTTTATGCAGGTCTCTTTTGCAGGAGGTAACAAAATGAAAGCTTCAAGGCAAGCAATGATTCTCGAATTAATTGATCAGCACGAAATAGAAACCCAGGAAGAGCTTGCTGCGTATTTGAGACAGCATAATTATAAAGTTACGCAGGCTACTGTCTCGCGTGATATAAAGGAACTTCGATTAATTAAGTCTTTATCCGAAGACGGTTCAACATATAAGTATGCAACAGTAGATAATGCCGAAACTGGCCTACAGGAGCGGTTTAATAGGATATTCTCTCAATCCGTTGTCAGCATCACATCAGCCGGCAATATAATAGTTATTAAAACAATTACAGGCAGTGCATCAGCTTCTGCCGAAGCAGTTGATTCAATGAAATGGACGGAAATTGCCGGAACAATAGCAGGAGATAATACTATATTCATAGCTGTAAGGGATAGTAAAACAGTACCTGAGATAATCAAGCGCTTCCAGGCAATGCTAAAATAAGCAAAGAACACAAGTAGGAATGACTATGCTTCTTAATCTAAACATTAAGAATATTGCGCTTATAGAACAACTTGAGATTGAGTTTTTTAATGGCTTCCATGTGCTTACAGGTGAGACAGGCGCTGGCAAGTCAATTATTATTGATGCAGTCAATTTTGTTTTGGGGGAACGGGCCAACAAAGACTTAATAAAATCAGGCAGCAACAAAGCTTCTGTAGAAGCCGCGTTCAGCATTGAAGCAAATTCAGATATCTTACTAGTATTAGACGAATTGGGCATTGACAATGATGAAGAAAATGTGCTTATTCTAACCCGAGAGCTTTCTTCATTGGGGAAAAGCGTATGCCGTATTAACAATACGCTTGTAAACCTTTCTACGTTAAAATCCGTCTCCAACTTTTTGGTAGATGTACATGGTCAGCACGAACACCAATCCCTTCTTAAAGAAGAGACACATATAATTTTTTTAGATAATTTTAATCAAGAAGCGCTATCCCCATTAAAAGAAAGCGTTTCAAGCCTGTACAATAGATTACAATCAATACACAAGCAGTTGAATTCAGGTTTTATTTCCGAACAGGAAAGACTACGAAGGCTTGATGTTCTTGATTACCAAATTAAAGAGATTGCTTCGGCTGAACTTCAACCTGAGGAAGAAGTTGAGCTGGATGAACAACTTCGTATGCTCTCTAATGCTCAGGCAATTATTGGCGCATTAGAAACTAGCTTTAACTTGCTTTCAGATGATGAAAGCGGCTCGCTCACGAATATTAATACAGCACTGCTGCAAATTCAAAGCATCGAAAACCTGCACAGAGATTATGCAGAGATATTTGCGCGCTTACAGGATGCTTATTATTCGCTAGAAGACATTGCTTTTACAGTACGCGATTTTAAGAATAGCTTTGAATATAACCCAGACTTGCTTGCAAATGTTGAAGCGAGGCTTGCGCGTATCCATATGCTAAAACGAAAGTATGGCGGCAGTATTTTTGATATTTTAGAGTATCATAAACGCATAGTTCAAGAATACGATGAGCTTATCCAAAGTGATGCAAATAGAGAACAACTTTTGAAAGAATTAAACAACACCAAATTAGAATACAATGTTAAAGCAGGGCTTCTAATGCAAGCGCGCAAGGTAACAGCAGAGCGGCTGAACTATGCGCTCATTGAACAACTAAAAGCTCTTGGGATGGAAAAGTCCAGCTTCGAAGTGTTAATCAAACCTTTAAGCGAAGATCAGTTCACCAAGGATGGTGTTGACAAAATTGAATTTTTACTCTCTACTAATGCTGGAGAACCTGTAAAACCGCTAAAACGTGTGGTTTCAGGCGGCGAACTCTCGCGCATAATGCTCGCATTTAAAAACCTGCAAATGGAAGGCATTCCAACCGTCATATTCGATGAAATCGATAGCGGGATTAGTGGGCACATAGCAACAGTTGTTGGCCAGAAACTGCTCGAAATCTCGAAATGCAGGCAGGTATTATGCGTTACACATTTGCCCCAAATAGCTTCAATGGCAGATGTGCATTATCTTGTTGAAAAAAATGAAGTTGACGGGCACACTGCCTCCACACTACACCTGCTAAATTCTGAACAACGCGTTCATGAAATTGCACGCATAATGGGAGCTACTGAAAGTGATACGCGCGCAATTGAGCATGCGCGAGAATTGTTACAAAGGACAATTATCTTAGCAAATTAAAAACCCTTAATACTTAGTTTTAAGTAAAAGCATAGATACTGTGTTTCGTGCTCATTATAGAATTGTTGCTACTTAGCAGCGATTCTTTTTAATTTGAGGTGTTTGTTTTGAAAAAGGGCATATCAGTGCCTTCATTGAAAAAATTATTTGGTGTTTTACTTAGCATTGCGCTTGTGCTATTTAGCTATTCAGAACCAATGCTTAGCTTGCGTGCTATTGATTCACAGGTTCATATTTATGAAGGTGAACCCTACAAACTCCCTAAAGCAGCTAATGGTTTCTTCTCAGCTTCACGCGAAGAAAAAGCATTGGAAGCTTCAGGCTTCAAGGGGCAAATTGGAGATTCTTTAAATGAAGCGGTTCTCAGTCTTCAGGGCCATCCATATGAGGTTACAATTAATCTCCTTGGTATTATACCGGTAAAAAGAGTAAGCGTTCATGTTCGTAATGAAATTGTACTTATACCAGGCGGTGCCTCTATAGGAGTAACGCTGCATACACGCGGAGCACTTGTTGTAGGGCTTAGCAGCATTACAACAGCAAACGGCAGCCAGGCAAGCCCAGCATCCGCAGCAGGAGTGCAAGCAGGTGATTTAATCGAAAAAATTAACGGTATAGAGGTTAAGGATGCTGCGCACCTAGCACAACTATGCAACGAAAGCAGCGACTCCGTAGAGCTTACATTATTGCGCAATGATGAGCAAATCATAGTTCAAATGCGCCCAGCCTTAGACCCATCAGACGGGAAGTATCGCATGGGAATGTGGGTGCGTGACAGTACAGCAGGAGTTGGAACGCTATCTTTCTATGACCCAATTAAAAAGTGGTATGCTGCACTTGGGCATGCGATAACAGACGTTGATACAAGAGCAAGCCTAACTGTACGTGACGGTGAAATTGTACAATCAAGCATAGTTGATATAGTTCAAGGAACACAAGGCGAACCAGGAGAATTGCGCGGCACTTTCGGCGCAACAAGCTTACCTTTAGGCACAATAGAAACAAATAGCCAGTATGGGATTTTTGGCCGTATGTATAAAGAATACCATAATCAGTTATACCCTAAAGGTGTACCAATGGCATATCCTGAAGAAGCAAGTGTTGGGCCTGCCTTAATACTTACTACCTTAAGTGATGAAGGAGTTAAGGAGTATAACTGCCGCATAATAAAAGTTAATCCTCAAAATAGCCCTGCGCAAAAAGGAATGGTAGTTGAAATAACAGATGCTAAACTTATGAAAACTACAGGCGGCATAGTGCAAGGGATGAGCGGCAGCCCAATTATTCAAAATGGTAAGTTAATTGGCGTAGTTACTCATGTATTTATTAATGACCCGACAAAAGGCTACTGCATGTACACACTCTGGATGAAGCAACAGATGGAATAACGAATTAGGTTCTGGTATGATAATATACAGCAGAAAGAGGTGTTCTACATGCTCTCGTTATTGATAGCGGATGAATGCAGCAGTATATACAAAACCATTGCCTTATTTTGCAAGAACTTTGCGGAAATATGTTTATACCCCTGCGCGCATAATTGCAGTGAGGTTTTAGAAGTTTTACAAACTGAACATGTTGATGCTTTGTTGATGGATTTGCTCCTACCACCTCATGGCTGCCTTGAAGCCCTTGAAACAACTCAGGCCATGAAAAAAGACTGCAGACCATTTGTTTTCATTCAAGCATCTAACTTGGACAATCGCGCAGTGGGTATGCTGCAAAAATACAATGTTGCTTATTGCTTCATTAAGCCATTGGGGCCGGAGCTTATAATTCCAAGAATTCTGCAGCTGATACGCTCAACTGACACGTTGGATGTGAACCCTAATCACATCGCTAAACAAACAACTGCACATAATGAAAAGATTAGTTCAGAAATCACGCAGCAAATACGCAGCTTAGGCATCCCTGCTCATTTAAAAGGGTACCATTTCCTTCGAAGTGCCATTAAGTATTCTGTTTATTCGAAAGAACCCTCAACTATCGCTGTCACTAAGGACATTTACCCAAATATATCTTTGCAGTACAATACTACTCCTGCGCTTGTTGAGCGCTCCATACGCAATGCAATTGAAGTAGCATGGGCGCGCGGGAATATAAATGTTTTGCATAGTTATTTCGGTTTTACAATTGATTCCACGAAAGGCAAACCGACAAATTCAGAATTTATTGCTATGGTTGCGGATAAAGTACGGCTTGCAGTCAACTGCTAGTTAAATACAAAAATTGAATGTGCTATTTTTTTCTGTTTAATATGAACTCAACAAGCGTCTGTAAGAACCAGGCATCCTTTCCAAAGGGCGACAGTTCACTTAGGGCAGCATCAGCAGCTTGTTTTGCACATAATGAAGCACCGTCAATGCCATAAACAGAAGGGAATGTGAGCTTCCCTGCTTTTGCATCCTTGCCAATTGTTTTCCCTAGGGTTGTAGTCTCGCCAATAACGTCTAAAATATCATCTGTAATTTGGAAGAGCAAGCCAAGCTGTGCTCCAAAGGATTCCATAGCTTTAGCGATGTCCTCAGTGCTGTTTGCGCATAACGCGCCTGCTAATGATGCAGCCTGTATCATTGCTGAAGTCTTTGCTTTATGAATGCTTAAAAGAAGTGCCTCGTCAGTATTGTTCTGACCTTCATTTAGTAGGTCAAGGCATTGACCTGCAACCATACCAGTAACCCCGGCTGCTCTTGAAATTGTATAGGCAGCTTTTACAAAATTAGGCCGGTTGCATGACAATAAAGAGCTCAACATAATCTCAAACGCAAAGGAAAGCAGCCCGTCGCCAGCTAAGACTGCCTGCCCTTCTCCAAAGATAATATGGTTTGTTGGCTTTCCTCTTCGCAGTTCATCATTATCCATAGAAGGCAAATCATCGTGAATAAGGGAGTAGGTATGAATCATTTCAAGCGCGCAAGCAAACGGCATCGCGAAGTCTTCTCTGCCCCCCAGCAACTCATTGGTTGCAAGCAGAATGCATGGCCGCAACCTTTTGCCCCCAGCGAACAGACTGTATGACATGCTCTTTTTTAAGTGCTCAGGAATTCTTTGTTCTTCTAGGTAATTAGCTAAAGCTTGGTCTATTCGTTCAATATAAAATTTTTGCTTTTGTAAAAAGGGCATTATACTTTCTCCTTTGGCTCCGCTTCTAAAGCAAGGATATCAAACCTACCCTGATATGCATCAAGCAAAGTCGTGCATTGTTTGCCAAGAAGAACGCCTTTTTCGTACAGCTTAATCATTTCATCAATTGGAATATTACCGTTTTCTAGCTTAAGCACAATCTCCTCTAGCTCAGCCATGGCTTCTTCATAAGATTTGTTTTGATCCATAAAATACTCCTTTATGGTTTGATAATGCGTTGAATTAGAGCTTTAGCATTACCATCCCGCATTTGTACTTGCACATCCATACCATTTTTCAACTCTGAAATAGAAAATAGCACTTTGCCCTTTTCATCATTTATTAAGGCAAAGCCTCTATCTAATATTGACCAAGGCGAAAGCGCCTCATGCCTTTTTTGCAAATTGTCAAGATTAGCGCGAAGCATTTTAAGCTGTATTGATGCAGCTTGGCGAAGCTTTTGCATGCTATTGTCTATGTTGTTTTTATTGTCTTTGAGCCTATGCGCGACAATAGATAATCCACGTGCATGCATGAGCAGCTCTAATCGCTCTTTTTTACTGCTTAGAGAGCGTTTTGATATATTTGACAATCTTTCGATTAGCATATCTGTTCTTATTATTAACGATGTATACTCAGGGGTACATAACTCTGCTGCAGCTGAGGGTGTTGGGGCTCTTAGGTCAGCAACAAAGTCAGCAATTGAAAAATCTGTTTCATGTCCTACTGCACTTATAACCGGTAGGCGGCTTTCATATATAGCGCTTGCTACTTCAGGTTCGTTAAAAGCCCAAAGATCCTCAATGCTGCCGCCGCCGCGGCCAACAATTAAAACTGATGCGTTGCTGGCCCTATTCATTTGGCGAATTCCGTCTGCAATACTCTTAGCAGCTAATTCTCCTTGCACTTGCACAGGACATAACTCTACATCCATTTTGGGGTATCTTCGTCGAATAATCTGCAGTACATCATGCAGTGCTGCACCTGAGGATGAAGTAACAATACCAACGCATTTGGGTAAAAACGGAATTGGGCGCTTGCGTTCTTCAGCAAAATACCCCAAGTCCTCAAGGTTAGCTTTAAGCTGCAAATAGCGCTTGTACAGCTCCCCTTCCCCTTCCTTTTGCATTGACTGAACATAAAGCTGAACTTGCCCGTCACGCTGATAAAGCGCCACATAGCCTTCAACAACAATATGTGTACCATCCTTGGGAACAAAGCGAAGCGAAAGTGCAGAGGATTTGAACATAACACAGCGAATGACTGCGTTCTCATCTTTAATAGAAAAGTATAGATGGCCTGAAGAATGCTTTTTAAACCCTGAGATTTCGCCCTGTACATGCAGGTTGTATAATAAAGGGTCTTTGGCAAGAAGTGAGTTTATATAATCGTTAAGTTGTGTGACTGTAAGCGCATTATCCATTGAGTACCAAAGACCTTCCTTTGTGTTAAACTATTCTGCTCTTGTTCGTTCAGCAGCCTCTACAGTATTTCGCATTAGCATCATTATTGTCATCGGGCCAACTCCTCCAGGTACAGGGGTAATATAGCCTGCAAGTTTTTCCGCCTCATCAAACTCAACATCGCCATAGAGTTTCCCATTTACCCGATTAATGCCAACATCAATTACAACAGCTCCAGGCTTAATCATATTCTTTTTAACCATTCCAGGCTTGCCAATTGCACATACGAGTATATCTGCTTGAGAGGCTATTTTAGCTAATTCGATTGTTTTAGAATGGCATATAGTTACCGTAGCATGCTCATGCATCAGAAGCAGCGCAATTGGTTTGCCGACTATATTGCTTCTTCCTATTATTACAGCATTTTTCCCAGCTATTGAAATACCTGTACTGCGAATAAGTTCCATGCACCCATTTGGTGTGCATGGAATCATGCATGGTCTTCCTGAAAGAAGCTTCCCTGCATTTAAAGGATGCAACCCATCAACATCCTTTTCCGGCAGAATAGCTTCCGAAACAACATCTGCATCAATATGGGGCGGTAAAGGCAGCTGAACGAGAATTCCATGAATATTAGTATCTGCGTTAAGTAGCTCAATTTGTTCAATTAACTGCTGTTGAGAAGTGCTCGCAGGTAAACGATGAATAATTCCATTCATATTGAGAGCATGAGCCATTTTTTCTTTACTTGAGACATATGTTAGGGATGCAGGGTCATCCCCCACTAATATTACGCATAAACCCGGAGTAATACCCTTTGTTTTTAGTTTCGCAATGCGTGTGATTAGCTTTTCGCGTTCAGTTGCTGCAAGAGATTTTCCATCAATAATTTGTGCCATTTCTAAATGCTAGCCTCCATAATGCTGTTGTTAATTTTAAATAAATATGAAGCATCGTCAAAATTGGCGCTGCTTCTACCGCAATAATTGTATCGTATGTTCATATTTGCGTACTGCTTGATAATTCCTTCGAGAGTGTGCCAAGTATGCCGTTTATATACGAAGGAGATTTTTCCCCTGCAAAGCGCTTTGCAAGTTCAACAGCCTCATTTATTGAAACACTGTGCGGTATATCATTTCGATACATCATTTCATAAAGCGCAATACGCAATATGCAAAGGTCAACATTAGGCATTCGGCTAATGGTCCATCCAATTGCACTTTGAGCAATTAGCTTATCAATTTGCTCCTTGTTCTCTTCAATGCCAAAGACTAAGTTGTTAGCAAAATCAATATCTTCCTGCGGAGGTTCCTCAGTAATGCCTGCTTGATCCAAAACGCAGCGATATTCGTTTTCGCCACCAAGTATGTGTGCGAAAATCAGCATCATTGCCACTTCACGCGCTACTTTTCTACTCATCAGCGGATTATTTCCTTTCTTATTTCCGCCTCAAGCTTATTTTTGCAAAATGCGTTCGAAAAACGTCTTCACCATTTCCCACCCGCCCTTGTCCATCATACTGCCAATAAAATAGCTAACTGCAACAAGGATAACTAAGAGTAATGTGCGCCAAAAATTAATTGTTAGAATAAGCACTCCAATTACTATGCTTAATACTATTAGAATAACCGTCCAGCGCCTAGTAGAAAGACGGTCTTTCAATTGCTCTTTCCAATCAGACAATGCACCCACCTCAATCATAATTCAATCAACACGTCCTGCAGGTGTGCTTGATGTATTCTCGATAAGTATACCTACTTCCCGCACAATAATGCCAGCATGTTTTTCAATATATTCCTTTAGCGAAACTTGCAGCTCATGAGTTAACGATGGAATTTCAGTTTCGGGCAGCAGGGATAAACGCACGCTTATAGTAACGCCGCCATCTCGAACACTGCGTACCACACTGACAACATTTCGAATGCGGTTGTCGGCTCTGCAATGTTTTTGAATCATTGCATCAATTGCAGAAAGGGTTATAAATGCTGCTCCGAGTTCACCTGAGTGCACAAGCGTTGAAGTTGGCTCTTCTGGCTTTTTTTCTCCAGAAAAAATCAACTTCAAGGTAACTACAAGCAGGAGCAAACCTGAGATCCCAAGAATTAAGGCATTGGGAATGCCATCATATAGCAGCGCTAAAATGCTCTGCAAATCCGCAAGCGGGAAGAGCCGTATTGCAAGAGCCATTAGTAATAAGGATATCCCTAAAGTAATTATTAAGAGTAGTGCAAACAGAATCCT
The DNA here is from genome assembly GCA_964461335.1 of uncultured Oscillospiraceae bacterium. Taxonomy (GTDB): domain Bacteria; phylum Bacillota; class Clostridia; order Christensenellales; family CAG-138; genus JAKJBL01. The sequence goes on along the minus strand of CAYWTY010000024.1, from coordinate 9,296 downwards.
ATCAAACAATTTTACTTTCATAATTTTTCTCCTCGCGAATATATTTCCGCGTTTGCTAGGCATCCTAAAAAGGCGCCCTAGGCGCCTGCCAGAATTCTTAATATAGTACCCAATGTGTTCTGTGCTGAACCATTGAACAAATGCTATTTAACACGGGGCGGTTCAACGGGCTTAGGTTCTTTTTCAGGCTTTTCTTTCTTTTGCTTTACTTCAACCGGTGCAACTTCAGATGTTTCAAAATTTATTGCTTGAACAAAAACATTCACTTCTACGACACGCAGACCAGTCATTGTTTCAACAGCATTGCGGATTGCCTTTTGAATTTCGGCACAAACATCTTGAATGCGGAAGCCATATTGAATAATTACGCTAACATCTACCGCAACCTCTTCTGTGCCAACCTCAACTTTTACACCCTTTGTAAGGTTCTTGCGGCCGAGCATTTCGGTTAGACCTTCGACCATTCCCCCGCTCATCCCTGCGACCCCTTTAACGTCAGCAGCAGCGAGCGCTGCAATTGTAGCTATTACATCTGTTGCAAACACGATTCTGCCGCCTTCATTCTTTTTCATATCGGGAACAAATTCGTTATTATCGCTCATAGATTTAACCTCCTGCATAATCTTTACACCTAACTCTTTTAGGTTATTATATTATATCAGATAAGATAATCAATGCCAACAATTCTGCACAAAACTGGAAAACCAATTATCATCCTTTTTCGGTGCATAAATTAACTTAATGCCGTAGATACTTTGATATTTTGCGCCTCCTCTGCAGTTTCTCTGCAAACAATATCAAGCACTTGCGCAACTTGTTGGGGGCTTAGTGTTTCTGCTTTAATTATTACGTTAATAGAACCTGGGTGGAATATTACAGCTGCATCCTCAAACCCCTTTGCCCGGAGTAGATTCTCAATGGTAAACTCCTTTTCCATGTTTTCGACTATTGCGAGTTTCTGCTGCTGAGCATCTTTTAATGTCTCTGAATCGACTTCATTATGCTGAATAATGGTTTCTATATACATTAGTTCTTTTTCTCTGTGGTTTGTCCTGTCCGTACGAAATGTTTCGAAATACGCCTCAGTATTGATGGAAGCTTGTGCATTTTCACGTTCAATGCTTACTTTCATGGTAGGTGCTGGCTTCTCTGCTGCTGCTTTGTTTATGCGCACGTTGACATATACAGCTAATGCCAGCAAAAGAACCAAGCCAATAAGGACGCCATATTTTTTTAACACGATATTCCCTCCTCTTTATGAAATGGTATTTATGGTTATTGCTCCAGCTCCTTCAATTCAAAAACCTCAATACTGGCAGCCGGAATACCCAGCACAGTCTGCACTGCTCGCTGAAGATTCAGCCGAACCGCAATATCTGCAGCTCCCTCTGCCACAACGATAACCCCGCGCACATTTGGCTGTTTTTCTGTAATTACTATTGGAGTTGTTCCTCCATTATCTGTTACAGTAGCTGGTCTTTTAGATTCAGTCTGCTGCTCTGTTGTGCTTTGCCTGCCTGCTTCAACATTTTCAGATATATTTGAATTTGTATCAGTACTCATGGCTGTTATAAGCTCAGGCCCTGACTCGTATGTAATCATTACACGTACAGTTCCTGCGCCACGTATGCTTGATAGAACATGTTCAAGCCTTCTTTCCACTTCTTGCTCGCTTAATGAAGCGTATTCAGGAATATTTGCCTCTTCTGCAGCAGCTTTACCTTTAACTTCCTTTGGTAGGAGTGTTGAAAGGTAAAGTACAAGTATTAGAAGCACTAAACCCCCGTAAACGATAAGTTCGAGTCTTTTATCCGATTTTAGACGTTTTGCAAGCTTAGCCAAAAACCCTTTATTCGTCAATCCCTTTGAGTCCATACCGAATTCCTCCAGTCGGGGTGTTCATTGAGTCGCTGCTTGTTCAAAGTAATGTTCAATAAGTTCATTATGTGTTGGAGGTTTCTCCCCGGCAAAGCCGTAAGGGCTCGGGTCTTCTTGCATCAAAGCGGTTGGTATGTCCATATTTACTAATTGAGTCAATGATTGGGCAATGCTTAAAAGGAATATTATGCCAACCGCAAGCAGCACAGAATTTTTCAATTTTCCTTGAGGTATTAATGCCTCAAGAAGAACACATAGAACTGCCATTGATGCAACCATTTTTGTTGTAGAGTAAAGCTCATTAAGCATTTTATCCTCCTGCAAAAACTGTGTTGCCTGTACTCATAACAAGCCCTACTGTAATCATGAACATTACAGAAAGCGACACTGTTGCTGCAAATAAATAGGTTAGAACATCTGCAAGAGATGCAAGCATTTTAGGCAGCCTAGGGTCTGCTATGGGTTCGCAGACTGCAGCAGCAAACCTGAATGCAAGCATACCCGCGCCAATTCGCATAAGAGGAATGCAGGCTATGCTGAAAGCGAGAATTATTGCAAGCAACCCAACAGCATTTTTAACTAGCACAGCACATCCGAGCATTGTATCAACAGTACCAGAAACCATACCGCCAACAATGGGGACAAGTTTATCTAAAGCAAATTTAGCTGTACGAATTGAAATTCCATCAAAAGTAGCTGCAGACATACCTTGCAGTGTTGTAATACCTGAATATAGTGTAAACAATAGTCCGATAATCCATTTTGCTACCGTTTTGCTTAAATTGAAGAACTGACCGAGCTGCACACGACCCGTTATATTGTTTAGCACGCCCATAACCCCGCCTGTAAGCGTTACAGGCAGCACCACATTTTGCAGCGCAATTGTTACCCCGCTGCATAGCATGGACATGGCCGGTTGAAAAATACCAGCAGATGTAATACCTCCGGCAGCAGTCAAAAGCGTAAGCAACAATGGGAATGATAACTCAATAAATGCGCTTGTTTGAGCAATCGTCTCGCGTGAGAGCATTATTAAAGATAAAAAGCTTGTTAGTGCAATACAGATGGCAAAGCATTGGCAGATAAAGCCGGCTATGTCGTTTAGGCCGCCCATTCCGGCATCGCCCATTGCGCGCAGGAAACCGCTAAGAATTGCTACAGCTAACAGCCTTAGGACAAGGGGAAGGAGTTGTGGTAAAGCATCTTTAAACAACTCTAAGATTCCCTGTTCAAGCGCAGAGCCCAAGAAGCCTTGCTCACCCAACGCATAATCTGTTACAAGCGTTTCAAGGTTTTGGGAACCCCACAGCGCTCGTACATCCTCAGGTAATGAGCTAAATAATGAATTCCATTCTTGCAGGTTTGCGTCTTTAATTGTTTTTTGCACACCTTCACGAAGCTCCGTTGGTAGACCAGCGCAAGCTTTGCCTGGAATTAAAAAAATAGTTAATATAACTAGGGGAAGTATTAGATGTCTTTTCCAAATCATTTGTGGTTTACCGGCAGCATTGAGGCTACAAGCTCAAGCAAAGAAACTGCAGCAGGAAGCGCAGCTGCAAGTATCATAATTCGGCCACCCAGTTCAACTTTTGATGCCATTGCAGATTCCCCAGCATCTTTACAGATCTCACCAGCAAACTGCGCAAGGTATGCAATACCGATTATCCTGACCAAAATCCCAATATAAGCCATGCTTATTCCATAACGCTCAGCAAGTGCACGCAAACTATCAAGAACACCGCTTACTTGTGTTACTATATATACAAGAAGCATTACTCCTGCAATTATACTTACCTGCAGTGCAATTTCAGGGCGATATGAGCGGATTAAAATCACAATAGAGGATGCTAAAAGAGCAAATGCTGAAAATTGAAATACTGCCATCAGTCAACCCCCTAATATAGCTGGAATACTTGGCGGACACTTTCAAACAGGTTATTTACGAGATCGAGCATCATTATCAAGCCAATTACAAGCCCAACAATTGCTGCAATGGTAGCCATTTCATCTCTTCCGCTTTGTTTAAGAAGTTGAGTAATTACAGCTACTAGGATACCTACTCCCGCGATTTTGAAAAGCAGATCAACGTTCATCCTGACTTACCTCCATTACCAAAGCAAAAGCGCAGCGGCTACGCCGGTCAGTATCCCTAATGAACGAAACAGACGACCCTTTCGGCTATATGCCTCATGCGCCTCGTTCATAATTGAATCTAACCTTTGTTGAAGCCAAGCCGCATTTTTTATTTGCAAAGTACTATTACTGCTGCCCAGCCCTTGGGCATATTCTTCGAATACTCGCAGTTCATTTTCTTTGAGTGTCGCAAATCCAGCATCGTTTTCGCGCGAATGCTCCATTGCTTTACTCCATGCTGTGGGCACATCATCTCCTGCTTCAAGCCTTTGTGCGAACAATGTCCAAAACACTTCAGTTTCTGGAGTTTTTGTTTGGTTTGCAAGCAATGCAAGCGGTTGAGCAGTATAATCCATTCGTAAGGAAAGCTGGTTTATGCTGCTTTTCATTGCGCTTAGCGTATCTCTTCTCAACCTAAGCAAAGAGGAGGCACGTATTCCCCAGTAGGCACATCCCAGGAAAACGCTGATCATGGCTAACGCTCGAAGCATAGCAGACCGCCCTCCCTATCCGAAAGCCTATTTAAGGCGTGGTCAAAAATGCCAAGAATATGCCCAGCCTTGCCGTTGTGCCTGCCAAGCAACACTAATCGTTCTATAGCACCGCTTTCAAGCAAATCAAGCAAAACCCTGCGCTTGTTCAACAGCGAAGGTTCGGCTACATGTGCGCTCGCAATCGTTATAACACCACAAAAGGCAGCCTCTTGAATAGCCTGCGCTTCTTCATACGAACCAAGCTCGTCTGTCGCTAAAACCTCAGGCGAGAGCGCACGCACAGCCATTCGAATCCCTTCCGGCTTAGAACACCCACTAAGAATATCTGTTCGCGGCCCCAAATCATGCTGTGCAACACCTCGGACGCAGCCTGCAAGTTCCATGCGTTCATCAATAACTGTTATTCGCATTGGTTTTGATCCGTTCAACCCGTAAGAAAGCTGTCGGATTAAATCTCTTAGAATTGTTGTTTTGCCACAACCAGGCGGCGAAATAATAAGTGTTGGGTAAGGTGTGCCATTATTTCTAAGAATCTTAGGGATTAAAGCATCACCAGCACCTGGGCACGCTCGTGCAATTCTTATATTCAATGATGTGATGTCTGTTAAGTTGCAAATTCCAATACCATCTTTAACAACTTTACCGCATATGCCAATTCGATGTCCGCCTGCGAGTGTCAAAAACCCATTCTTTAGCTCCTCCTGCCAGGCATAAACTGAGTGCTCGCATGCTCTTTCAACAATTACTGCACAATCCTCAGCACTTGCCAAAAGCTGTTTTCCTGAAAGATAAAGAAGGCGTTCGAAGCCGCTAAAACACAGTTGAATAGGCTGCTTAGCACGTATCCGAATTTCCTCTATCGGCAACTCTCCAATAGCAGATAGGGTTTCACGCAAAAGTGGCGGGAACAAGTAAAGAATATCTTGTTTCCAATTATTCGTTTTTAACTGCATTTCATTTTCCATTTGTAGCATGTCCCCCTCGTTATGACAGTCTATGTTTGTGAGTACAGTTTCAGAATTAGCTTTCATATGAATTTTGGTATAAAACATATGTAAGGCTGTATACATGTTCTTCTTGTGTTTATTATGCTATTAAGGTACACTTTGTTTATAAACAATGTTTCTATAACGGTTCTTTCTAATGCCGACCTTTGCGCCTTTTTAAGAACATATGAGGATAATATGGACAACCTACATGATGCACATGACAACAGATCTCTAAGTTCAAAGGTGTTCAAATATGTGCGGCTTGGCATCATTGAAGGCCGTTATAAATCCGGTGACTATCTTATTGAAACAAGGTTAGCGAGTGAACTTGGGGTGAGCCGTACACCTGTAAGGGAAGCGCTCCGACAACTTGAATTAGAAGACCTCGTTGAGTGCATTCCTAATCGCGGTGTTATTGTAAAGGGTATTTCTTCAGAGGATATTGATGATATATATACAATTCGGCTGCAGCTTGAAGGTTTAGCAGCATACTGGGCATCGCAGCGCATAAAACCCTCACAATTAAACCGCCTTGAAGAAATTATCGAACTGATGGAACTCTATACTCGGCGTAATGATTCAACAAATCTTGCAAGGCTTGACACAGAATTCCATGAAATAATATTTACGGCTGCTAATAGCCGTTCTTTAAAACACATACTTGTCTGGCTGCACCAAAATATTCAGTATGCAAGGCAAAGCTCTCTGATGTCACCATCAAGAACCCCTAAATCTTTCGAAGAGCATAAGATGATTTTTACCGCATTGGAAACTGGGGAAGCAGACTTAGCTAAAGCATATATGGAAAGGCACATTACTGCAGCTCATTCACATCCAGAAGAACCTTTGCTTGATAGTTGACCTGCAACAGAATACATGGAGGAATTCAATGTTTGAGCCGGTTTGCTGCACAAGAGAAATCCACGAGCTTGGTGGGCCTGGTATTTTTCTGCTTGGCAACACGCAAGACATTTTATACTCTCTTCTTGATGAATATAGAGAACGCATCCAACTAATCTATCTTGACCCTCCATTTGAAAACGAGTACTATCGGCTAAATAGCACATCAAATGTAACGCTTAATAATCTAAGCCTCGGTACCCAAGCAATGGGCTCGTACTTGGAATTCATGCGCAACGTTTTAAGTGGCTGCCATTCGCTGCTCAATTCCACAGGCTCCCTTTATCTCCATGGAAATAGCAATATGGTTGCTCATATGCGCCTTATGCTTGATGAAATATTTGGAGCTTCAAATTTTATGAACGAAATTATCTGGGCATTTCGCTCAGGAGGCAGAAGCACAAAGAATTATTCACGCAAGCACGATAACATACTATTCTATCGTAAGAGTAAAAACTGTTATTTTAATATAGAGGAAGTTGGTAGCCCAAGGGGCGCTAATAGCCGCAACCATTTGCGTAAAAATACCGATAACAATGGCAGGGTATATTACTCCTTAAAAACCGGTGGGAAAACCTACCGCTATTATGAAGATTCCTTAATCTACCCAAGCGATGTATGGACTGATATTGAATACTTGCATCAAAACGACCCGGAAAGAATCGGGTTTTCGACCCAAAAGCCTGAAGCTCTGCTAAAACGCATAATATTAGCATCTTCACGTGAGGGAGACATAGTTGCAGATCTATTTTCCGGCAGCGGAACAACAGCAGCTGTTTCTAGCAAAACCGGCAGGTTCTTCCTTGCGTGCGACAGCTCACCTTTTGGGCTTTATGCGCTTCGGAAACGACAATATGAAGCTCATAATACACTGCACCTTTTACACAAAGCTCACCCGCTTGAACTTCGCTTCCCTTCAACTAAGCCAAGTGCTAATATTAACGCACACTTGCATCAAAGTGCAGGGTTCTTAATTGCTAAGCTTAACAGCTATAAGGTAGATGAGAAGGACTGTAAGATAATTCACTGCGCACTTGGCGTTATTGAAGAAGGTTCGTTCTACCCTAAAGTCTTTCTTGACTCCCCTACCCTGCCTGCCTCAATGAAGATGCCTATTTCTAAGAGTACTCTTCCGATACTTCAAACTATGGATGTAAACGGAATTCAGGGATTTTGGGCTTTGGAAACATCGAAAGAATAGGTTTTGATTATAATTACAAAGCATAGCAAATGTTGATGCAAGTAATTCATCAGGCAGCATTGAGCTAACTAAGCATTCTAGATTTACTAATCTGGCATTTAAGAGCTTTCTCATCTATACTTATAATGTATTTATAATTATGGAGGTAATAATAATGAAAAAGCTTATCCGTCTATTGCTTTTTATATTTCTTATACTTTTGGTTGGTTGTTCAACAAGTAAAGAAAACGTTGATTCCAATAGTGAGAAGCCCCAAAGCAATGAAACGCCTGCAGTAACAGATAACGAACCTCAAGTTGAGGAAATATTGCATCACGCAGAAATAGAAATAGAAAATTATGGGCTGATTAAGGTTGAACTTGATGGTACTAATGCGCCCATAACAGTAAGTAATTTTATAGAACTTGCAAAGTCCGGTTTTTATGACGGCTTGACTTTTCATAGAATAATTAATGGGTTCATGATGCAAGGCGGGGACCCTGATGGCACTGGCACAGGGGGTTCAGGCACAAACATTAAAGGTGAGTTCGCCTTAAATGGGGTTGACAACCCATTGTCGCATACAAGGGGTGCGATTTCAATGGCTCGGTCAAACGACTTCGACAGCGCAAGTTCACAGTTTTTTATTGTGCACAAAGACTATCCGAGCCTTGATGGGCAATATGCTGCTTTTGGATATGTAACAGAAGGTTTGGATGTTTTAGATAGAATCTGTTCAGAAACACCTGTAACAGACAACAACGGGACTGTTCAAAAAGCAAATCAACCTGTAATTATTTCGGTTAAGATTATTGACTAAACACATTTTGCTAAATCGGCAAGCCAAGATTAGATAAGAATTGCTAATAGAAAAGGGCGCCATTCAAGGTGCCCTTCCTTTATCAACAAGACTGTTTATCTTTACAATAATATCTTCAAGCAGAATAATCACTCATGGGAATGGTTGCATTCCGTTTTTTCAATGCCATACCCACGGCCATCACCTGGATTACAAGGACTGCCCATACTCTCTAGTTCACCTGCAGCGAGCTCAGATATCGCGTTTTCAACAGTGCTGTCTATGCCGGCGATAACCTCAATACCATATTGGGTGAAGAGCTCTGTAGCTCTAGCCCCAATCCCGCCGCATATAACTCTTTTAACACCTTTTTTGTTGAGAAATTCGGGTATAGCTCCAGGAGCATGGCCCGGATTGTCTGCTTGCTCTCGCTTTTCTATTTTCCCGTTTGTTATTTTTATAAGTGTGTAAACCTGGCACCTGCCAAAATGCAGAGATACTCTATCTCCATCTGTAGCAATTGCGCTTAACATTTGTAAACCTCCAGATAATTAGTTGATACCTTTTGTCCCGAATTAAAACAACGGGTTATTGGCATAAGCCATTAACTAAATTTATCACAGTTATCGGCGTATGTCAATAACTGTCGGCTACAGCAAAGCGGTTATTTATTGAAACCCCGGATACAATACTCATATAACTATATAGGAGCAAAGGTAAATGTCCGAATACTACTTTCTTCAAAAATGTATTGTTTCTGCTGAAGATACTAAAGGGGCCTACACTATGATGTCCGAATTGGATGTTGATAAACAAACAAAACAAGTTTACGACAGTATGGTATTAGACATAACACAGCACTTGAATTGAGAGTGCTGAATAAATTGTGTAAACCTCTATTGTCAGATAAAATAATAACTGAC